>JAYRRF010000037.1:0-8305 GCA_041910335.1 Candidatus Moraniibacteriota bacterium | reverse complement strand
TCGGTCACCCCAAACAGGAAAACAAGTGTTTTCCCGACCCCTTTCCCTGTTCGACTCTCCCTTGAATTAATAACAAAAAAACATCCACCATAGAGGTGGATGTTTTTTGCTAGTAGTCCCAAGGGGAGTCGAACCCCTCTTTTCAGGATGAAAACCTGATGTCCTAACCGATAGACGATGGGACCATTTTTGTAAACAAAAAGCAGCTTTCACTGCCAAGCTAGGATACCACATAACCAGAAAAAGGCAAGGTCTTCCTCTTAGAAAAAATATCCCCCACAAAACGCATTGCGTTGGTGGGGGCATCGAAAACATCTGGGAGGGTCGCAGCACGACGCTTTACCTTGTATTCCTTGGCGTTGCCGGGCGTGGCATGGCGTGGGGAATGGTTATAGCGGTGCACTTCGACTGAGAGGTCTTCACTGTTGTAGAAACAGATCAACCCTCCCAGGCCTATGGAACCAAAGAGCTGGACTGCGGGGTACGGGGCAGCTCCTTTCATTCTGAATACTTCATGTCAAAGGTGTGCGGTGATTGAGGCGGGGGGCACAAGTGACCTCTCTCAACGCGTTTTGATCACAAAGTATGGTTCCAAGGCAGCATTAAACTTGGTGCCATCATTATAGACAATGATGGCAGTATTGTCAAGAGGAGTTTGTGCCTATAGGGAGCTCTTTTTGATGATATCTCGGTAGAGGTATGCACTTGGGCGTATGGTTCTCATGAGAGTAGTACGGTCTATGGCTATTAAGCCAAAGCGAAGCCAGAAGCCTTTGTCCCATTCAAAGTTATCAAGAAGTGACCAATAGAGGTAGCCGCGGACATCAGCACCCTGCTTCATAGCTTCGCTGAGGGCATGGACAGCTCTCGGGATGAAGTCTTGGCGCAGAGTGTCCTCGCTATCAGCTAGACCGTTTTCAGTGATGTAAATCGGAAGGTTGTACGGCTTCAGTTCGAGGAGTACCTGAGTGAGAGATTCAGGGTAGTACTCCCAACCAAAGTCCGTTTGGACAAGGTTGGGATTTTTACCATACCAGCCGTCTATACAATGACGGTGGTAGTGGTTGAGACCGATGAAGTCCTGGTGACGTCTGATGCGATGGAGCCAGGGGCGATTCCAATAGTGATTAGCGAGCCATTTGAGGGTATGATTCCAGAGGGTGGGACGAAGTACATGAAAGGCTACTTGGTGTTTGGCGATACCAACTTGGTTCTCCCGGTTCGCTATTTTGAGAACTTCATAGCTTCTCTTGTGAGCCTCGACAAGCTTACTGGTGGCCCGCCGATAAAGAAAGAAGTTTTTTTTCTGAGGAGGCCAGGCACCAAGGAGGTAGCTGTGACTGGCGACAACGTCTGGTTCGTTGAGAGTAATCCAGAAATGAATGTGTTTACCAAGACGGTTGGCAACATGCTGGGTATAACGTTCGAAGTGGTAGGGGAAGTCTCGATAGGTGATACCACCCTTATCTCGGAGCCAGAGTGGGAGGGTCCAGTGCCATAGAGTGACAAAGGGGGTGATACCTTTATTCTCAAGAGAGGTGAGTATCTCTTCATAGTGACGCAGAGCCTCTTCATCGAAGATTCCCTCACTTGGTTCGATACGTGACCACTCTAGAGAAAACCGATAGGAGTTGAATCCAAGAGACTGCATGATAGTGAAGTCTTCTTCGTAGCGATGCCAGTGGTCACAGGCAATACCGGAGATATAATTTTTCGGATCGGTGGCTTCTCCTCGAAACTTCTCCCAATGGGGATTCCAACGAAAACTTGCTTCAGACTCTTTTGAAAGACGAACAGCGTTTTGTTGTTCCCACTCGCTCCAGTTATTGAGCGTACCGCCTTCCACCTGATGACTAGCGGTGGCGGCTCCCCAGTAGAAGTTTTTTGGAAATTGAAATGATGATGACATGCCTGTAGTATAACAGATTTTGAGATATTTTTTAGCAAGAGCATCTTTACATTTTGCCTTATTAAGGGTATATTCTCTTGTAGCTATGAAATTCGAATTTCCCGATCCAAAGACGAAAGACCCCGCCAAAAGACGTGTCCAAAGAGCCCTGGAAATTATCCCGGGTAGTTTGACGTGGGGAACGCTCATCGGAATGATTATTCTTTCTTTCTTTTTGCCACTTTGGATGGCTATTTTCATCATTGTCTTTGATATCTATTGGATCACGAAGGCTCTCTATGTCACTCTTTTTTCTACCATTGCGCACTATGAGGTGAATGAAGGTAAGCGCATCGACTGGTGGGAAAGAGCGCAGAATACTGCGCACCCAGAGCAGTTCGTAGAGACACTAGAAGAGCGAGTGCAGAGTCTCAAGCAGGCGAAGCGCGAGCTACCATTCTGGGCTCTTGGGAGACGACGTATCATGCGTTGTGAAATCACTCGCACCAAGAAGGCTCTCAAGGAAACCCGGGCACTGCTCCCTATCAAGGACCAGATTATGGATTGGCGGGATGTTCTTCATGTTGTCTTGTTGCCAACAGCAGGAGAGCCAGTAGAAGTGATAGAGCCTGCCATCGAGTCATTGGCTCAGTCTAATTTCCCGAAAGAACAGATGATTATCCTTCTCGCCACGGAAGAGCGAGAAGATCCAGAGACACGTATCCCAAAAGTAGAAGCACTTAAGGCTAAGTTCGGGAATACTTTCAAGGATTTTATCGTGACGACGCATATTGTTGCAGCAGGTGAGATGAAGTGTAAGGCTTCTAATGCTGGCTTCGCGGCGAGAGAGCTTCAGAAGTACCTCGATGAGCGAGGAATAGACTATAAGCGGGTAGTTTTCTCTAACTTTGACTGTGATAGTGTCGCACATCCTGAGTACTTCGCAGCACTGACGTATCAGTACGTCATTGACCCGAAGCGACTGCAACGTGCTTACCAGCCACTTCCGATGTATCACAACAACCTCTGGGACACGAACGCAGTAGTACGTCTCATCGTAACGGGTTCGTCCTTCTGGCATCTGTATCAGAGCACTCGTCATGAGATGGTCACTTTTTCATCGCACTCTGAACCATTCGATACCTTGGTTAAGGTTGATTTTTGGCCGGTCAATATGATCAGTGAAGACTCAGTTATCTACTGGAAGTGTCTCTCGTACTTTCATGGTGACTATCGTGTCCAACCTATTCATCTGCCTATTTCGCTCGATGCTGTACTAGCGGAGACCTATTGGAAAACTATCAAAAATCAGTACAAACAGAAAAGACGCTGGGCCTATGGTATTGAAAACTTTCCTGTTACCATGCGCGCTATTTGGCCAGACAAAATCATTCCATTGTGGACGAAGATCAGAATCAGTTATGAAATGCTTGAGGGACATTACTCTTGGGCAACGACTTCCTTCATCCTGACCTTTCTCGGGTGGTTACCGCTTATCTTAGGTGGAGCAGCTTTTCGCGAGAGTGTCATTGCACACAATCTTCCTTTCGTGACAAGGACTCTCATGACAGTAGGAATGGCTGGACTCTTCGTCTCTATCCCACTCTCGCTGATGTCTTTGCCACCACGACCGAAGCGTTATCACTGGTCACGCTATGGCTATATGATTTTCCAGTGGCTTTTGCTTCCTCTCGTCGCTTTCATCTCAGCTGTACCAGCTATTGATTCACAAACTCGTATCCTCA
Organism: Candidatus Moraniibacteriota bacterium; assembly: GCA_041910335.1. Classification (GTDB taxonomy): domain Bacteria; phylum Patescibacteriota; class Minisyncoccia; order Moranbacterales; family UBA1568; genus UBA1568. Next base: position 4,672 of record JAYRRF010000037.1, on the reverse strand, counting down.
CTAAGAATTACTTTGGTGAATTCTGGGTGACAGAAAAGGTACGAAAAAAATAGTCTGCGTGATTTTCTTGGAGCGTTGACTTTTTGGTATGATGGGGGTACTTTGGAAAAGCCATTTCAGAGGAGAAGTACCCGTGAATATGCATCAAACACTACCTTTTGTTCGAAACGAGCATGGGCACCACGTGCTGGAGGTAGAGGGTGTTGACTGGACAGGTCAAGAAGAGCTTGCTCGCCCTGAACTTATGGTCAGGGGCTCTGCCCGCGAACTGCTGTCGATGCCCGATTATGATCTTAAGCACTACCTCAAGCGACGTATCTATCGGGTTGCTCTGATTCACTGGAGTGAACTAAGCGACAGGCCGTTTGCAGAGCGCACGTCCGCCAATTACCTTGCCCACGGTCTAGGATTTGGCTATCAGCAGTCTCGAGCAGGTCTGCAGCCTCGATTGCATGATCTCCTGGCTGGTCAGCTGATGGGGCAAGGTTACTACTGTGCAGCACTCCATGAACCCATTCTTGTCGAGAGTCAGCTGACATTGCTCTACTCGAGGCAATATCCGGATGGCTGGACACTCACGACTGACTCGGGCAATCCGAGCCATGAGTGGCATGATCCTGGATGGTTTGCTCTTGAGATTCCTGAGTGAATCCATCAATTTCCCGCACTGGTCATCGACTGGTGCGGGAAATTGTCTTTTTATACGTCTACTCTAGATGAATTCGTTCTTCGAAGCGCTGGAGAGCTTCTTTGAGGAGAGAATGTTTGATGAGGGTAGGGTCTTCACGGAGGATGCTCTCGGCGACTTCTTTGGCGATAGAAATGAGTTTCATATTCGTTAGGTTCTCCATGGCGATATCAGGGAGACCGGACTGACGTGTACCAAAGAAAGCGCCTGGGCCACGAAAACCGAGATCAGCTTCAGCGATAGCAAAACCAGAAGACTCACGTTCCAAAACGCGTAGACGTTCAAGGGAAGATGCATTCTGGCTGGCGAAGAGGAAGCAGTATGACTGAATATCAGAACGACCGACGCGACCACGGAACTGATGAAGTTGAGCAAGACCAAAACGCTCAGCCTCTTCGATGACAATAACGGTGGCGTTTGGGATATCGATACCGACTTCGATGACAGCGGTCGCTACCAGAATGTCATATTTCTTGGCTTTGAAGTCTTGCATGATTTGCTCTTTCTCATCGGCTTTGAGTTTACCGTGGATAAGTCCGATCTTGCGGTGCGGGAAAATGGTCTCAGTGAGAGTCTGATGTTCTTTGACAGCAGCTTTGACATCCTTCAGGGCGAGTGATTCTTCGACAAGAGGAAAGATGATGAAAGCCTGGTGACCCTTCTTGATTTCTTGGTCGATGAAAGTGTAAATTTTCTGACGAGCAGTGGTAGAGCGAGCCACCTTGGTGATGATAGGCAGGCGTCCATGAGGGAGTTCGTCAAGAATAGAGATATCGAGATTGCCAAAGAAGGCGAGAGAGAGGGTACGAGGGATAGGAGTAGCTGTCATGGTAAGAAAATGTGGCACAAGCGCTGTGCTACCATCGTGTGACTGGAAGCTCAAGTCTTGAAGCTTGGCGCGTTGAGCCACACCGAAGCGATGTTGTTCGTCGACTACGATGAGTGCAAGATTATGGAAATACACATCATCACTGAGGAGGGCATGAGTACCAACGACCATTTGGACGATACCTTTTTCGAGGGCGCCCTGCATGGTTTTGCGGGTTACGTTTTGACCATGCAGGAGTCTATATGAACCAGTGAAAAGAGCGATGGATTCACCGATAGGCTCAAAGATTTTGGTCAGATTCTCGTAGTGTTGTCTCGCAAGGACTTCTGTTGGAGCGAGGATAGCGACTTGGCAGCCGCTCTTAAGAGCGGCGAGAGCGCTGATGGCTGCGAGGATGGTTTTGCCAGAACCAACATCACCATTCAACAGACGATTCATCGGGTGAGCCTTATTGAGGTCTCGGAGGATTTCGGTAAGGGCCTTTTGTTGAGCCTGAGTAAGTGAAAAGGGGAGAGATGAGAGAAAGACCTGTAACGTCTTTTGGTCGAGCTTGAGTGGGTGTGATTGACTTGTCTCAAAGAGAGCTTTCATTTGGAGGGCCTTTAGTTGGACCAGAAGCATCTCATCAAAAGCGAAGCGTTTTTCGGCAAGGCGAGTCTCTTCTTCTTTCTTTGGGAAGTGGAAGTAGACAAGAGATTGTTTGAGGGTAGGGAGGTGGAGGCTTTCACGGATTTCGTCGGGGAGAGGGTCTGGGAAATGAGTAATCTTTGGAAAGATGGTAGCGAGTTGCCAGCGAAAGAATTTGGAAGTGAGACCGCGAGTCTCACTGTAGATAGGGACGAGACGACCGGTATGAGTCGCATCTCGAGAGGCGCGTTCGAGAGCAGGGCTAGTCATGAGAAGTCCATCTCTATCCTGTGTCACTTTGCCACTGACACGGATAGCGAGACCTTCGCTTAGTGATTGAGCAATGAATTTTTGGTTGAACCAGATGATACGTAGAGCGTCACCATTTTGATCTTGAATAATCGCTTCAGTAAGAAGCATTTTCTTATGAAAACTCCGACCACTCTTAAGCTTGGTGATAACACCAATGGTAGTCTGCTTCTCATCAATGCGGAGTTCATTAATGGGGGTAATGGTAGAGTAGTCTTCATAGCGATGAGGAAGGTGGAGAAAAAGATCTTCCACTGTGACAATGCCCAGACGCTCGAGTTTTTCGAGGGCTGGTTTTTTGATACTAGGAATAGTAGTCAGGGGCGCATGGTAGTCCATAGCTCTAGTATAGCCTAGACTGAAGTAGTATCGCGAACAACTTTCTCCAGAAAGAAAACTCCCTTTTGGGGAGTTGTGATAAGTGTCCTCGGCAAGAATCGAACTTACGACCTCTTGGACCGCAACCAAGCGCTCTATCCACTGAGCTACGAGGACATGAATTGGAAGAGAAAAGCCTCTACCAAAGAGGGTAAAGACTCTTCTAAATATGCAGGAATTTCTCAATAGTGTCAACCATACTCGGCTCATGAGGCTCTTCAGGGATATATTGACGAAGAGTTTGACGGATGAGTGTAAATTCTTCCCGAGGGAAGGTAATGTGGATATGTGAGAGAAGAGCGCCATTGACATGAAGGCTCAATATGTCTTCAAAGCCAGGCTCTTGGTAGAGATGAAAAGAGTGGATATTCTCATGACGGTAGTAACGTCTTCCGGCATAGATACCTTGGCGAGTGATACTGTAACGAATGACTTCTGGGGTATGGTTTTGGAGGAGAAAAATCACGACACCCACTAAGACAAAGACGATAGCCATAAGGGGGCTATTGGTGATCAGGGCGTAGGCTATGATAGCAATGAGAACGAGAGTACCAATAAGGCGACTGCGTGGTCCAAGTTCAAATGGTTCGTGCTCTGGGGCTTCCCAGGCGATAATAGGTTGTTCCATAGATGTGAGTCTATTGTAGCATTTATTGCGTTCCGAGAGTAGCGTCTTTACGGATAGTCTTTTTTTTGTTAGGATAGGAAAACATTTTTAGTGATAGGAAGCGTGGCCGAGTGGTTGAAGGCAGCAGTCTTGAAAACTGCAGTACTGCAAGGTACCGTGGGTTCGAATCCCACCGCTTCCGCCAATTTTCACTTTTGCCCGAAACGGCAGGAGCGAGCGTGTCGCGAAGCGACACGGAATGCCATTTTTGCGCTACGCGCCAAGGTTTTTTCAGGGACAAAGAAAGCGCGCGGTCGCGCACGAGGTGGTTCGAACCAATCTTTTTGAGAAAATCCCGAATCCCTTCGGGATTTTCTTGTAAAGCGATTTTTTCGGCTTGGTTGGTGGCTTTTAGGAAATTGATCAAAGGTTCGAACCGATTATCGCTCTTTTGGGTTGAAGCGGTTATTTTTTCCGAAATGTCTATTTTCTGATTGAGCAGTTTTGTCTTTTTGGCGATATATTCTTCTTGCGACAATGCACCGCCCAACTGCAAATCAAGCAATGAGTCCAATTTCTGCTCAATCTCAACAAGTTCATTTCGGAGCTTCAACACAAAAGAGCTTTCCGCTTGAATTTTCTGCGTGCGTTCCTTTTCTAAATCTTCTACGCACGCATCCACCCAAGCGGAAGACAAAGAAACTTTTTTGATTTCCTCTTTGCTTTGAGAAGTGATGGTTTCTTCGCGGACATACCTTTGCGTGCAAGGATTTTTCCGTTTGGTACATCGTAAATAGTTATGACCTTTCTGCGTTTCGGTAGTGATAAAACAACCACACTCTCCGCAACGGAAAAATCCGCGATACACATAATATTTCAATCTCCGCCCCTTCGGTTTCGATTTTCTTTTCATCACTTCTTGAACAGAATCAAAAAGTTTCTTTGTGATAATCGGTTCGTGCTTTCCGTCATACATTTCTCCGTTGTATCTGATAACGCCGTAGTAAATCGGATTTTTGAGCATGTACTGATAATTTGAGACGGAAAGCAACTTTGACTTTTTCCCAACCAAGCCCGCTATGTTGATTTTCTTTCGGATTTCGGAGAGGGGGTATTCGCCAGTCGCATATAATTCAAAGGCTTTGTTGATCAATTTCGCTTTTGCCTTATCCATAATAATGCACCGCTTCTCCTTATCATTCACATACCCAAGCGGAGCATAAGCGGGCCAAAT
>JAYRRF010000036.1:0-8391 GCA_041910335.1 Candidatus Moraniibacteriota bacterium | reverse complement strand
TATTGCCTATCAGTCTCTTCTGACCGCCAAGCTTCGGTTCTTTTTGACGGTACTTGGTATCATCATCGGGGTGGCAGCGGTAGTGATGGTGATGGGTATTGGAGCAAGCGCTCAGGATTTGGTGTTGTCACAGGTGAAGAAGGTTGGCTCTGACCTCATCGCTATCTTACCGGGAGCCTCTGAGGAAGATGGTCCACCAGCTTCTGCTTTTGGAGTGGTGACGACGACGCTGACCAATGGTAATCTGGAGAGAATCCGTGAGCGGCAGAATGTCCCGCATCTTACCGTAGTATCAGGCTACGTCTCTGGGAGTGCTACACTTGAGACGAAACGTGAGAATAGAGAAGTGAGTTTCCAGGGCGTTTCACCAGAGATGGTAGCGGTGGAAAGTATCGATATAGCAGAAGGAAGGTTTTTCCTTGCTGATGAAGAAAAAGATCTCTCTCGAGTGATTGTGCTCGGACACAATCGAGCAGCGGAATTGTTCCCCAATGGTGGTGCAGTCGGTGAGACGGTGAAGCTCAAAGATATACCATTTCAAGTAGTCGGAGTGCTTGAAGAACGAGGCTCAACGGCATTTTCGAGTCCAGACGATCTCGTCTATGTACCCCTAGTCACGGCACAGAAGCTCCTCCTTGGCATCAACTATCTCAACTTCATCCGGGCTAAGGTGGATGATGAGACTAATATCGAGCGAAGCCAAGCTGACGTCACCGCTCTCTTACGACGTGAACACGATTTAGAAGATAATGAAGAATCAGATTTTTCTGTGAGAAGCACTGCGGCTGCTTTAGGAGTGTTGACTTCTATTACCAATGTGCTCAAATACTTCCTTATTGCCATCGCCTCTCTCTCATTGCTGGTCGGTGGGGTAGGTATTATGAACTCTATGCTCATCTCAGTCTCGCAGCGTATTCGTGAGATTGGCCTTCGTAAAGCAGTTGGTGCACGGCCACATCATATTGTGACTCAATTCATGATAGAATCAGTCTTTATCACACTCTGTGGTGGAGCCGTTGGTATGTTCTTTGGTACACTCCTTACCTATGTAGCGAGTGTCGTCATTGTGAAGCTTGGGTATGAGTGGCAGTTCATTCTGCCGCCAGTAGCCTTTTTACTTGGTTTTGGCGTCTCATTTTTTATTGGTATTATCTTCGGTACCTACCCAGCCTTGAAAGCCTCAAAAGTCAGCGCTATGGAAGCTCTAAGATATGAATAAGATACTCCAATCATTTCGTTTTGCTCTTCGTTCTATCGGCAGTCATAAGACCCGCACGGTTTTGTCGCTCATTGGTGTCGTCATTGGTGTTTTTTCGGTGGTGGTCGTGATGACGCTTGGTAACGGGGTGAAGAGCTTCGTCCTTGGGCAAGTAGAATCTTTCGGGACTGATCTGATTCAGGTAGAAGTGAAGATACCGAATACAGGCAATATGTCTAATGCTAATGCTACCTCACGTGCTCAAGGGACGCAGATTACGACACTGACCACTGATGACAAAGACGCTATTGAGAAGTTGCCGAATATCGTCTCTGCCTATGCGGGTACTATCGGACAAGAACGAGCGACGTATGGTTCTGTCGGAAAGAGAGTGCTTCTTTTTGGAGCGAGTAGCGAAGTAACTATAGTTGATCGCAAAGCTGAGCTGGCTGAGGGGAGATTTTATACCAGGGAAGAAGAATCAAGTCAGGCGCGAGTGATTGTGCTTGGGGCAGGTGTGAAAGAGACCTTCTTTGGTAGTGGGACAGCCGTAGGTGAAAGTATCACTATGAAAGGAGAAAAATATCGAGTAGTGGGAGTATTGGCCTCACGGGGGTCAGCAGGATTTTTTGATCTCGATACCTTAGCGTATGTACCAGTGACTACGCTTCAGAAAAAAATCCTCGGTGTGAACTATGTCCAAATGATTTCTGTTCGTATGGAAGATGTAACTCGAGAGGAGGAAACAGTAGCAGATATTATCGGCCTCCTCCGTAAACGTCACGATATCACCACACCAGATAAAGATGATTTCTCGGTGACCTCTACCAAGCAGGCTCAGGATACATTGGGGAATGTACTTGGATCGCTCACCATTCTTCTTTTAGCACTGACATCCATCTCATTGGTAGTGGGGGGCGTCGGTATTATGAACATCATGTACGTCTCAGTCACAGAGCGTACAAGCGAGATAGGACTTCGGAAGGCGCTAGGAGCCACGAGTACGAATATCTTGTATCAGTTCCTTTTTGAGTCACTTATTATCACACTTCTTGGAGGAGTGGTCGGTATTCTTCTTGGTATCGTGGTCTCTCTGGGTTTGACTCAAGTATTCAAGAATCTTGGGTATGCTTTTGCACTTCGTTTTACTTGGGATACGCTCCTTCTAGGGGCGGGATTTTCTCTTCTTGTCGGGATTGTGTTTGGTCTTTCGCCAGCCTATCGGGCAGCTCAGCTTTCGCCGATGGAGGCTCTTCGTAAAGAGTAGTTTTGGTACTGGACAATTAAAAAAAGAAGTTGTATCCTAGCCAGTTACGTTGTTTAACAACTTAGAAGGATAAGTAGTCATGGACCAGGACCAAGTACTGTACGCTCGAGCTGAGCTTGAGGGCTATGTCTTCACTGCCGCTTTGCGGCATCTTGGTACTGCAAATATCGAAGCGAGTGAAGAGTTTGCCAAGGGTCGTGTCTTTGATATTTTCAACTATCAGGAAGATAAGAAAGACATAATCCAACATCTGCTCTTTATGAGTGAACGGATTAGGGGTTTCGTCGCCGAAGGGCGGCTGGACAAGGCGATGCGTTGGCTCTCTTTTGTCCAGGGTTGCCTCTGGGTACTCGGGATAATCAGTATTCATGATGGCCAGGAGCAAAATCGCAAACATTAGGAGGAGAGGATGTCTGAAGGAGACACACGGAGAGCTCTCCATAGGAGGGATCGTTATCGCTTGACCAAGGGAACCAATCTGGGCACCATCCAGGGGTTTCCACAGCTCTGGCTTATCAAGAAGGAACTTGGTATTAAAACCATCGGTGGACTTGAAGCATGGACAGAATACCAGCTTCTCTCTGCCGGAGTGGAGACCGTTAGGCTTAAGAGGTTTTTCGAGAATAAGGGATACACGATAGACTTTGCGAAGGCGAAGAAATCGTGATATAACTTGAGCACGTCTTTTTTACAACTGAAGAGAGGTAGGGTACGTGTATGTGTGGAGATAGCGGTATCAATATGGCGGCGCCACGTCTGGATGATTCAGCCAGTATCGACGATCTTGTCGACGAGCGGGATTATCCTGGCTTGACTTGCAAGCTTCGGAAGTTACGGGTTTACACGGTTGGTCACCTGCGAGAGCGAGGTGTCTGGGATAGGCTCACTGGGTCAGTATCTGACTCGCAGATCCGAGCCCTGCAAGAAATGCTCGATGACAACGACGGTCGTGAGCCGTAAGGAAGGGGAAGTCAATGTCGAATAAGGTGGCGCATCCGTCGGTGGTCGATGACTCTCAGGGGTCAGATGATGTTGCTAGTCAAATCGAACACTGGGAAGCGAAGCGAGCTCGGTGCACGGGTACTGACTGGCGCAGCATGCAGATCATTGATGAGAAGATTGAGGCGCTGTATCAACAGCTCCAATAAGGTGAGAGGCCTCGGTGCGCAGCGCGCGCCGGGAGCCTTTTTTTGTATCAGAAAAAATGATAAGCTAGAAAATGTTGTATGAAGTTACCTGTTTGGAAACCACTCTATCTTTTTTTGAAGTTGTTGGGCTTACCAGTCGTCTGGGAAGTTTCGGTTGGTGCTGCTATTTTTCGACAAACTCTAGAGGGACGTCGCTATCTTTTGTTGCAATACCCAAGTGGGCACTATGACTTCGCTAAGGGGCATGTAGAGACAGGGGAGACCGAAGAAGAAACGCTCCGGCGAGAGACGGTGGAAGAAACGGGCATCAATGATCTGACCATCTTGTCACCACGGGTCAGTATTCGTTACTACTACGAAGCCAAGGGAAACGAGCGCCATCGAAGAGAAGAGGAGGGTCGTGGTATCTATATTTTCAAACAAGTCCATTTCTATCCTGCTGAGACCAAGGTAGTCGACGTCGAGTTGTCACATGAGCATATTGGTTTCGTCTGGCTACCCTACAAGGAAGCGGTTGAGAGAGTGACTTTCGACAACGCTCGCCGAGTGATCCGCATAGCGGAAGAGGTAGCGAGAGTTTCTTCTTGACCGATAACTTTTTTTCTGGCATACTAATACTTCATTTTCCAAAGCCAGAAACCCATGCTTACCATCAAAAACATTCAGAAAAATATCGGTGGCCAGAGAGTCTTATTCAAGGCTTCTTTTTCGCTGGGTGAGGGTCAACGAGCGGCTTTGATTGGCTTCAATGGTGTCGGTAAGTCCACACTTTTGAAGATTATCGCTGGCCTGGAAGAACCCACTGTAGGAAAAGTGATGCTCCCAAATAGAGTCCTTCTTGGCTATCTTCCACAGGAGGCAGTGGCTGACCGAGATATGACTCTCAAGGAATATCTACGTGAAATGGCTGGTCTCGGAGTAATCGAAAAAGAGTTGAAGAAGCTCGAAGACAAACTTTCTGATGTGCATGCTCAGGAAGAATATGAGAAACTCTTGGCTGAATTTGAACGTCTTGGTGGCTATGAATTTGAACGGCGTATGCAAAAAGTAGTGACTGGTCTTCGTATCAAGCATATCGATCAGAGCCGTTCTATTCTGGAGCTTTCCGGTGGAGAGAGGCGTAAGATAGCGCTTGCTGGAGTACTGCTTCGAGGAGTAGACTTGCTTCTCCTTGATGAACCGACCAACAATCTTGATCTTCCTGCGCTGCAGTTTCTCGAAAACTGGATTACCACCAGTAAGACGACCTGTCTTATTGCTTCACATGACCGGCGTTTTCTCGATGAAGTAGTGACCAAGGTGGTAGAGATTGACTGGTATCGACGTGATACGACTATCTTTGCTGGCAACTGGAGTCAGTTCATGGAGACCAAGGAGCATGCGAGACGTCGTGTCAAAGAACAATATCGCCTTCAGGAAGAAGAGCGGGCACGTCTTCATGTATCCAAGGAAGAAAAGATAGATTGGGTAGAGCGTGTTTGGGATAAGAAGAAGCGTGATGGCGACAAGATGGCCGACCATTTCAAGAAGGAACGAGCTGCCAAAAAGTTCTCCGCTTCAGCTAAGGTACTTGAGGGTCGTGAGAAACGCTTGAACAAAATAGAGAAGCCGGTTGAGAAAGAGCAGCTCTTCTTGGAGTTTTTTGAACCAGAAGAAGCCAAAGGAGCATATGAGATTGTCTTTGATAAGCTGGTCGCTGGCTATGGAGAGGCTTTTACGGTAGGACCTATTGATTGGACTATTACGTATGGAGAAAAGGTAGCGCTCTTGGGTGATAATGGTGTTGGGAAGACGACTTTGCTCAAGACCTTAGCAGGTGAGCTCAAGCCCATATCTGGTGAGGTGCGAATTGGTGAGGGGATGAAGATAGGCTATCTCATTCAAGAGCATGATCTTCTTCTCCAAAATGAGAATCTGACACTTGAAGCCTATCTCGAAGCACGACTCGAACCAGAACTTCACGACAGTATCGGTAACCTAATCGGTCTCTACCAGCTCTCGCCATTGTTCCTCAGTAACAAGATGAAACACCTCTCTCCAGGAGAGCGAGTGCGCGTCCTTCTCCTCATCCTCGTAGAGTCACGTGCCAACTGCTTGGTGTTGGACGAACCGACCAATCATCTCGATCTTGAATCCATAGAAGCTTTTGAAGAAGCGGTCAACGCTTTCCCGGGGACCGTCATTCTGGTGACTCATGACCGTATGTTCCTTCAGCACGTCACCTGTGACCAGACAGTGACACTGAAGAACGGACGACTCATCAAAGACTAAAAACACCTATATTGTAGGTGTTTTTTGTTTCAGGGTATACTAGATTTATACATTCAGTACTATGCAATACACGAAAAACTTCACTGAGCTCAACAAAGACGATGCACCGATAGCGGGTGGTAAAGGAGCATCGCTCGGAGAAATGACAACAGCTGGCATACCAGTACCTGGTGGATACGTAGTTCTGGCCGATACTTTTGATGCTTTTCTCAAAGAGACTGATTTGGTACAGGAGATTGACGCTATCTTGGATGAGGTCAATCATGAGGCTATTCATACAGTAGAGGCTGCCTCTGAGAGTATCCAAGCTCTGATACTCTCACGCCCCATGCCAGAAGCGATGCAGAGTGAGATTCAGGAAAAGTTTGTGAGCCTTGGGAGTCAGTATGTCGCGGTACGCAGTAGTGCTACCGCAGAAGATGGAGCAGAACATGCCTGGGCGGGACAGCTCGACAGCTTTCTCAATACTACAGAGAATGACCTTATTGAAAAAGTAAGGCGTTGTTGGGCCTCTCTTTTTACTCCGCGAGCCATCTTCTATCGTTTCGAGAAAGGACTCCATGCCACGCATATTTCTGTTGCTGTTGTCGTGCAAAAGATGGTCAATAGTGAGAAAAGTGGTATTGCCTTTTCGGTACATCCAGTGACTGAGGATTACAACCAACTCATCATTGAAGCAGGTTTTGGTCTTGGAGAGGCTATTGTCTCTGGTTCTGTCACACCAGATAGCTATGTGGTGGAGAAGTCTCCACGGAATATCCTTGATATCAATGTCAGTCACCAGAGCAGGGCTTTGTATCGTGTAGAGAGTGGGGGAAGTAAGTGGAAAGAGCTTGAGGAAAGTCTAGGAAGTAGTCAGGTATTGACTGAAGAAGAAATTCACGAGCTTTCAGATATTATCCTCCGCATCGAAAATCACTATGGCTTTCCATGTGATATCGAATGGGCGTATGAAGAAGGTGTTTTCTATATTGTCCAAAGCCGCCCGATTACTACTCTTTCAAAAGAGGAGAATGACCTAGAGAGGATTTTAGAGAAAAATCAAGTTCAATCTGAAGAATTAGATTTATACAAACAAGAGGGGAAGGTAGGTTTTTTTCAGGTGTTTTTTCCGTTTCTTGCCACTACGGCTCGTATGCAAAAATATTTTACTCACTCGTACGGAACGCTTTGGCTTCATACAAAGAATGGATACTTCACCTCTCTCCTGCAAAAGCCAAACATGGAGCAAGTATCTAAAGAGGTGTTTGCACGAGGTCAAGATGGAACCTTTGATGATTTATGGAATCAGTGGCCAAAAATAGATAGGGAGCTGTATGATTTGGCAAGCGAAATCAAAAACCTAGACATTAACTCTCTCACTAATGAGGAATTGTGGAATTGGTATCAAAAAGTGTCTGATAAAGATTTAGAAATGTGGGATCTTTCTATTTTTATCGATGCTTTAGATTTAGGTCTTGATCAAGAAGAAATAGACAGCATCATCAAAAAATACGGTTTTACGTCAGAAGATGCTTACACATTGCTTACGCCAACAGAACAGTCGTATATCACTGTTATTGAAAATGACCTATACAGAGTTCGTGAAAATAAAATGGATCAAGAAGATTTCATACAGAAGTATTTTTGGTACGGCACTGACTATGCGTCTTATCAAGAGCTGGATACTGCTTATATCAACCAGCTAGCAGAGACAGCTCAGTTTACTGATATTGAGGATGTGATAGTGGAGCAAAACAAGGTTCTAGAGAAATACCACCTTACAGAAAATCCATTGAAACTTTTTCAAATTCTTGCACAGTGGAGGGATGAGAGAAAGCGCGCCAATTATGTAGGACTGTATGGTTGCTGCCGACTGGTAGCTGAAGGTTTGCGGCGTCAGGATGTTGCACCGGAACTTATGAATAGTCTATTTCATTCGGAAGTCAAGGATGTATTTCTCGGAAAAATTGATGAGAAAAACCTTAGAGAACGACTTTCTGGGGATGTTTTGTCACGTGTAGAGAATGATGGTTCTTGGTCATATATGGAGGGAGAAGAAGCAAGAAATGAATTTACAAGGCTCTCTACTTTCTTACCGAGCTCTGATGTAGCAGAAATATATGGTACTGTTGCATCGTCGGGAATAGCTCAAGGTGTCGTTCGTGTCGTTCCTCATTATGCCTCTGCTTCAGCACTACTTATGAAGGATGGAGATATTTTGGTAACGAGTATGACTCGCCCAGAGTTTGTACCATTGATGCGTAAAGCAGGAGCTATTGTTACCAATGAAGGGGGTATTAGTTGTCATGCGGCCATTGTTTCTCGTGAGCTCAAGAAACCCTGCATCATCGGTACCAAGATAGCCACCCAAGTCCTTAAAGATGGAGACTTGGTTGAGGTAGATGCTGAGAATGGGGTGGTGAGGATTTTGGAGAGTCAGAGTTCTCAAAGGTTTCATCCAGAAGAGTATGCTCGTATGTTTGCGGCACCGTCTTTTGCTCTGCTCTTCTCCGATATCTTTCTTT
>JAYRRF010000035.1:0-51168 GCA_041910335.1 Candidatus Moraniibacteriota bacterium | reverse complement strand
AATAGGACTTAGATTTTTAGTCAATCCAAGTCCATAACTAATTGCCTTATACACACCATTAATTGTTCTTGGGTCTATATCCTGAAATTCAATAGATCTAATATATTTATATTTTTGTTTTCCATCTTTAGCAAAAGGATAATGAATTTCTAATTTTTTCTTCTTGTAAGTCTCGCGACAAATAACATTAATACCCTCTTTTTCGTTTAAGTAGTAGAAGACTTTTCTATCCTTGAGATTTTTCTTACAATATTCTTCCTTTTTCATAGTATGATTTTATAGCTGAAATGTTTCTCTTTAAATATTTAACTAGCATCACTCGATCTTTTTTTAGATTTTTCAATGGAACTCTTTGTTCCATCCAAAAACGTCACCTCAATTTTTGTGAATACATCACTAGGATGTAAATCAGATTGATCAAATGCTAGACGTTTCTCATCTGGACTAATCAAAATTTGCGTTTTTTTGTGACTTCCATTCTCGCCGGCATATATAGCAACTTGCAGGCCTCTTTTTGATTCCATTAGTTGAGCTTTGACAAAAAACTTCTGATCTTTTGAATATGCTTTATCTTTTGCAATAGGAACAGCTTCATCATCTAAGTTTAGAGTTTTAGCACCTTTAAAAACTTTGGCATCTATTCTATCAATAACGTACTGTTTCTCAGCTGAAAATTTCCTTGGTATATCTAATTTATGAGGACCTTCGGCACATTTAAGCTGAATGCTATCAGCTGCAAGTCCGTCTCGATAATGACCACTGCTATAAATCTGTGGGGGCACCGCTGTCAAACGTAGATCGTGTGTTGGACATAATGGAATCGGAACTCTCCCACCACCTTCTGTAGCAGTAATCCACCATTTTATATTATCAATCCTAACAATTTGTAGATCAGCCATAACTTTACAAAATAATAAATTTGCATAGTATTTTAGTATATTGTATGCTTCTACTTTACTTTAGTAAAGCAGTATGGCCCAGCAAACTTACCTTTGAAGAATGGATAATTTAAGAGCTTTAATCCTCATGATGGAGGAGAAGATAGGTTTACAAAAAAGAAATGTATCCGAATAAAAACTCACTTAAAGTAAGGAGTTCTTATTCAATTAATTTTTACAAGATCTCCATTAATGAACTGATTGAGGAGTTCAAGATACTTTTCTTGTAATTCCTCTGAAACGTAGCTGGTACGGAGGGGATAGATATGCCCTTCTTTATTCTTGATATCGCTCGCTTTGCCGAAATAAAATCCGTGTGGCGTAGCAAGAAAAAGATAGGCTGGTTTCCAGGAACTATGGAGCTTAGTAGCAATATCAAGTATATCTGAGACGCTGTTGTGTGCTCGGAACTTCACCTCTACTAGATGTACCTCATGCGTATCATTATCAATGATGGCAAAGTCTGGGGCTCGTCGTATAACTTCCATGGTTTCTTTCGCTCGCACTTCCCCCTGTTTATGCATGAGCTCGGGAAGGACTTTCTCATAGCCAAAACCAAGAATAGTGAAAGTACCAGCCTCACGGAGCATCTGCTCGAAGATCATCTCAGCCACCTTGCCTTTGATAAGTTGCTTGGAAAACTCGAAAGTTGTCTGAGGCATATGGTTTATGTTAGTGTTGATACCTCCAATATACCACAAATAGGGACTTGAAATATCAGCGTTATTCTGTATAATGGTTGAGTACCTTGGGGAGTAGCCAAGCGGTAAGGCAGTAGGTTCTGGTCCTACGATGCGGGGGTTCGAATCCCTCCTCCCCAACATGAGTAGAACACCCCCCTCTTTTTGGAGGGTTTTTCTATACTTTAAAAGCGAAAAGGCCCGGCGCAGAGGTCGGGCCCATTTCGGAAGGTGTTGTAAAAAGGTGAATGTGCGCAGTCAGTTGAAAAGCTTGTCAATCGAGCTGATGAAGTACAGCCCGGCGATGACCCACACACCCATCATGACGAAAGATTTCTTGAGTGACCCAGAGGCCATGTCAAGATTTTTGTTTTCGATGCTACCACTAATTTTGGCGGTATGCATGGTTCCCTCCTACAAAAGTGTTACTCTTGTATTCCCATTATATCATATTCTGAGGAGAAAATCAATGCCCCGCTTCGGGCGGGGTAAGCATTGAAAAGTATGTAGTTAAAAGAAAGGTCTATATCTTCAAGTAACGACGGATAGCGATAGCGCTTGAGAGCATACCAAGAATGGTTCCCAGGAGGAGATTACCAAGGAATACCCAGTGAATATTGTAGAGATAGAGCTTGAGGAAGTTGCCCTGCGGGATGGCTCCTTGTGTCAGTGGTGAGATATAGTAAGCGATACCAAGAAGGAGGAACATAGTGACTAGAGCTGCGACGACACCGTAGAGGATGCCCTCAAAGATGAAAGGTGTACGGACATAGAGGTTGGATGCTCCGACGAGACGCATGATCTCAAACTCTTCGCGGTGAGAGTAGATGGTGATACGAATGGTGTTGAAGGTGATAAGAATAGCGATGAAGATGAAAGTGAGACCAATAGCTAGACCAGCTTTTCTAGTAGAAGCATTAATTTTCTCGAGACGGTCAAAGATACGACGGTTCTCTTCGTAGTTGATACGACTGATGTCATTTTGGAAGGTAGAGCCTTTGAGTTGCTCAACGATAAGTGGGTATTTACTTGGGTCTACAGCTTTGATATTGATAGACGGAAGCAATGGATTCTCCCCTATTTCTTTAATGGCTTGAGCAATGACGGGGTTGTCTTTGGCGAGGAATTCATCGAGAGCTTTTTCTTTGGAGACATATTCGACAGAGGCGACTTCTTTGGTGTACTTAGAAAGCTCTGACTTAATCTCCATGATACGCTCTTCGGTCACATCTGGATTGAAAGAAACATTGACACTCACCTTCTCTCGCATGTTGTCCAAGATGAGACTCGTCGTCATACCGAGTAAGAGCGAGAGACTTACAATGAAAAGTGAGAGAGTGAGGATACTCACTGTAGCAAAAGAAAGCCAGCCATTACGGCGGAAGTTTTGCATCCCTTCTTTGAAGGTGCGCCAGAGTTTGAGTGACTTATTGGACATAGGTGCTTAAAAAGTTTTAGTGGGTTTGTCTTGTCTTTTGGCTTCTACGTACTTACCAGCTACTTGGTCACTGATGATCATACCATCATCAAGGACAATGACGCGCTTTCCTATCTCATCAACAACGTGACGATTGTGAGTAGCAAGAAGTACGGTGGTGCCGTAAGAGTTGATTTCGAGGAGAAGATGAATAATTTCTTCAGTCGAACGTGGGTCGAGGTTACCTGTTGGCTCGTCAGCGATGATGATTTTCGGTCGATGGATAAGAGCACGCGCCAAAGCGACACGCTGCTGCTCCCCACCAGAGAGTTGGTGCGGGAACTTGTCACCTTTTTCGGAAAGACCAACAATGGCGAGAATTTCTGGTACCTGTTCTTCGATATCTTCTGTGCTAACACCATCTACCTCAAGGGCATAAGCGACGTTCTCAAAGGCAGTCTTCTGAGGAAGGAGCTTGAAATCTTGAAAAACCGTTCCGATGTTGCGACGGTAGTATGGGAGGTGTTTGCGGTTGATGAGAGAAAGGGCGCGTTCGTTGAAATATACCTCACCCATGGTAGCGGCCTCTTCGGCATAGATGAGTTTCAGAAAAGTAGACTTTCCTGCCCCACTCGCTCCAATTACAGAAACGAACTCTCCTGGCATGATGGAGAGGTTGATATTTTCGAGTACGGCTGGATTGTGAGGAAAGCTTTTGGTAACGTCCTCAAAACGAATAATCGGATTGACTGAATCAGACATAGAGAAGTTTGTGTTTTTACTACCCCTTCAGTATACCCCAAAAACAAGAATCACGGAAGCAAATTATCCAGCAAAAAAACGAAGCTCACTTTCGATAAACATATCAAGATGACCGTCGAGGACTTTGGTGGTATCAGCTGTTTCGGTACCAGTGCGGTGATCTTTGACCATATTATACGGATGAAGTACGTATGAGCGAATCTGGTTCCCCCACTCAGCACTTTTGTATTCACCACGGAGCTCTGCTTGTTCTTTGGCAAGGGCTTCTATTTTTATCTGGGCGAGTTTGGATCGGAGCATAGCCCAGGCAGACTCGCGGTTTTGAAGTTGGGAGCGTTCATTTTGACAGCTCACTACAATACCAGTAGGAAGATGGGTGATACGGACAGCGCTCTCTGTCTTGTTGACGCTTTGACCGCCAGCTCCTGATGAGCGAAAGGTATCGATACGAACTTCATCGTCTTTGATGACGATGCTGGTATCATCTGGTGGAAGGAGCGGCATGACCTCGAGAGAAGCGAAGGATGTCTGACGGAGACTATTGGCATTGAAAGGTGATAGACGTACGAGGCGATGAATACCATTCTCACCACGAAGATACCCGTAGGCATAACGACCGATTACCTCAAAAGTGACACTTTTGATACCAGCTTCATTACCGCGAGACTCATCGAGAACTTTCACGCTGTAGCCCTGACGTTCAGCATAGCGTAGATACATACGGAGTAACATCTCTGTCCAGTCTTGTGCATCGACGCCCCCTGCCCCACTCCGTAGCGTCAGGATAGCACCATCTTCGTCATAAGGTCCCGAGAGAAGCGTACGCTCTTCCCATTCTAAGAGGATGTTTTCGATACGAGACGCCTCTTTCTGGAGAGATTCACTTTCCTCTCCCTCAAGCTCGATAAGGGTCTCTAAATCACTAATATCACGAGAGAGTTTTTCAAAGGAAGTTATTTCCTTTTTGAGACTCTCAAGTTCTTGCATGATAGCACCGGCTTTTTTTGGGTCATCCCAGAAACCTGGTTCTTGTGAAGTAGTCTCTAAGAGAACTACTCTTTTTTTCTTACTTTCCCAATCAAAGACAGTCCGCGAGATCGCGGAGTTTGGATTGAAAAAAAGAAATATCTTTTGTCATAGAGTTTTTGATGTTGGCTATCAGTATAGTAGCAAGAATAACAAGTATGCTCTAGCGAGCATCCTCTTGTTCTCCATAAAATGCCCAGTAGAGAACCGGGATCATGAAGAGCTTAGCTATACCTGAGAAAAGGAGGCCAGCGATGATAGCCCCTCCAAGCCCCTGCCAGATAGGGTCAGAGAGAGTGATAGGGATAAGACCGACGATAGTTGTGATAGCAGTAAGGAGGATAGGCTCAAGACGACTAGAGGCTCCTTCTGAGATAGCATCGATGAGCTTCTGGCCTTTGTCCATGTTCCGGTTGATTTTGTCTACCATGATGATAGAGTTGTTCACCACGATACCGAAGAGAGCAAGGATACCGATGAGGGCCGGGAAAGAGAGAGGTGTACCAGTGAGGGCGAATACGATGAAGACACCAGATACTGCCAAGGGGATGACGAGGAGGACGATGACTGACTTACGGAAGGAACGGAACTGAATAGTCATCGTGGCGAAGATAAGAATAGCTGAGAGCAGCATTGCCTCAAGAATAGAGGTGACGGATTTATCATTTTCTTCATTGACTCCACCGGTCTTCCAGCTGTAGCCAGTTGGAAGGTCGAGCGTCTTAGCAAATCCTTCGAGATCTTTGTTGATGGTACTCACAGAGTAATTGTCAGCAACGGCAGCAGTGACAGAGAGCGTCTGCTTGCCATCTTCTCTGGTGATGCGAGTCGGGTTGGATGTGAGTTCGAAGTGACCGAGAGAAGAAAGAGAAATAAGCTCGCCACTAGGAGTCGGGATAGTAAAGCGAGTGATATCTTCAGGTGAAGAAAGTCCTGCTTCATTCATACGGATGATGATATCTCTTTTTTCTTCACCAAATCGTGCATCTTCTACGACTGTGGTTCCACTACCAAGAGCGCGTATCCAATACGCTATAGTGTCATTGGTAATACCGAGCTCAATAAGGCGTCTTTGGTCTGGCACAAAGACAATCTTCCCTGAACCTGTCTCGAGTGAGCTTTTGACCTGAGAGACTCCCGACTGAGACTTGAGGTACTCTTCGAGTTTCTTGGCGTACTGATCAAGGATGAGAGGGTCTTCTCCGAGAAGTTTGATTTGGATATCGCTACCAGCGGGTGGTCCACCAGATAACTGACTGGCTGAGAAATCACCATTTGGATAACGATCTTGGTACTTGATGTTAAGCTGGTTGACGAATTCACCAGAGCTTATAGAGCGTTCCTCTTTCGGAGTAAGGAGAAGAGTAAAGAGGAGTTCGTTGTTATTCGACTGATTGATACCGGAGTCTGTCGGTACCCCCGCCCCTACTTCAGCAGTCACGAAACGTACATCCGGCAGAGTACGGATTTCTTCGATGAAACGAGTAGTCTCTCGTTCACTATCGCTCAAGGCCGTTCCTTTTGGTAGGGTGACACTCGCATAGACTATTTCTTGGTCATCCGCTGGGAAAAACTCATTGACAACGAAACCAGCTGGTACGAGTGCGTATGAGAAGAAAGCGAAGATAAGAAGAGCTATGACAGTACGTTTGCGTTTACGTCGAGAGCTCAGTACATCACGAATGAAACGTTCATAACGGAGTGCAAGTGGGTGAAGATCGAGAAAGCCCTCATCGGCTATCTGGTGCCAGCGTTTTTTGGTAGTTTCTCCAAGATGAAGTTCTTTGGTTTTACCAAAACGGTGCACCTGACGACGTTGCCAGAAAAGTACAGCTAAAAAGAAAATAGCCAAAAGGAAAATCGGTAACTGGTATGGTCCAGCTGGAATGACCAGAAAGAGAAGAGTGGCTCCTATGAGGAATAAGAGGAAGAATCCAAAGAGAATGACTCGTCTTGCAAAGTAACCAGTCTGAAGTGTAGCCATCACGGGGATGACGACAAAGAGTGCGATGAGCGCGGAAACAGCGAGTGCTGATGAGACGACGATAGGGATAGGACGGATGAATTCACCGATGATTCCTGTAGCAAGAAGGAGCGGCAGGAAAGCCCAGATAGTCGTTATGGTAGTCGTAAAAATAACAGAACGGAAGTCTCGATAGACAAGGAGTGCACTTTCACTTGGTGTATAGTGACCAAGACGCTCATAGCTCGCCATAGCTGAGATGATGACGATGACGTTGTCCACCAGGATACCGAGAGCCAAGAGGAGTGAGAAGAGTGCGATGAAGTTAATGGAGATACCTGCTCCACCCATGATGATGAAGGTAATGAGGAAAGTAAGCGGGATAGCGAGTGATGAGACAATCGATTGGCGAATACCAAAAAAGAGAATAAGAATGACGAACACGAGTCCTACTGTGAGAAAGAAATCATGAAAAAGTTGATCAAAACTCTTCTTGATTTCTCTGGCGCCATCAAAAATAGGTGCAGCGGTAAGAACAGAACCATGACGTTCATTGACACTGCGGATTTCTCGATTGATATCTTCTACTGAGGTGGTTGCGTTGGCGCTGTCGGTTTTGAACACTGAGAAAAAGACTGCCTGTCGTGAGGGAATATCTTTGGTAGCATATTGAGCTGTTGGATTGTTGGGAGCAGGCTTTTCTTCAATGGTAGCGATATCACCAAGGAGAAGCGTCTGCCCATTGATAGTAACCGGGAGAGTACGAATATCTTCGACGGTATAGGTAGTACGATCAATACCAAGAGCAAAGGTGTTATTCTTGGTAGAGACATTGCCTCCAGGAATATTAGACAGAGTTTTCTCAACGAGAGCGCTCAAGGTGAAGGGGTTTAGCTGTTTGGTCTTGAGTTCACTCTCTTTCAGAGTAATGCTCACTTCGAGTGGTTGATCATAGCGAAGCTCTACTCTTTCGATACTTGGAAGGTCCTTGAGATTTTTTTCGAGTTCGCGTGTAGCGAGACGAAGGGTTTGGGGATCGGTGTCGCCACTCAAAGCAAACGTGAGGACTGGTTGGTTTTGAAAATCCACCACCTGGATATTACTATCGAGAGCGTCCTTGGGAATACCTGTGACGGTATCGACTCTCCCCTGCACGTCTTGTTTAGCTTGGTCGGGGTCGGTACTGGAAGTGAACTCAAGTGTGACCAAAGAAAGACCTTCTTGTGAAGTAGAGCTAGTCTTGGTGACACCCTTAAGACCACTGACTGAATCTTCGATAGGCACAGTGATGAGTTCCTTGATATCTTCTGGGCTCGCGCCAGGATAGACAGTACTGATGGTGACGATAGGGATTTTGATGCTTGGATTGAGCTCTTTGGGGAGATTGATGAAGACGACTATACCTGCCCCAACCAATGTCAAAACCACAAGACTGATAGTACGGATATCAGAAAAATACCGAGCGATGAAACCAGTCTTTTCCACGAGTTGTTTGTCGGTAGGAATTTCTTGCATAGGGTTTTACTTGGCCTCTACTACTTCTACACTATCTCCTGCCAAGACGAATCGATTGAGAATAATCTGATCATCTTGGTTGATTCCACTCTGTACTTCGATGAAGTTACCATGAATAGCTCCAAGTGTTACCGCTTGAGAAACTGCCTTGCCATCTTTGAGTATTAGGACAGTAGCACCGGCGTTATTTTGGAAAACAGCATCTAGTGGCACGAGAAACATCTGCTCATGAGAGAAGCGAAGCGGTAAAGAGATGCTTGGGTTTTGGTTGGCAGAAATTTGGTCAGCATATTCTTTCGGGAGTGTGAAACGAATCATGAACATCCCGAGCTCATTCTCACTGGAAGAGAAATACTCTGGCAGAAGAGAGAGTGTTTTGTTATTTGAGAGTGAAATATGAGCTTCCTTGGTAATGTCCACAAATGGAGCAACATCACTACTGATCAAAGCATCGATGACTGTACCTTCCCCTGGAGTATTGATAGTAGCGATGACTTGACCAGGAGCTACGTACTGTCCGGTACGTACGGCAATACTCTGAACAAAACCAGACTGCAAAGTCTTCGGTTTGAGGACAGCGTCATTGGTGGTCGCAAGATCGTAACTCAATTGTGCATTAGCAAGAGAAACATTTCGATTGACACGTTCTTTCTTGAGATTATTAAGAGCGATACTTTCTTGATTGTTATTGAGATTCTGGTCTCTCTTGATGACGCGCTCTTCAGTGATACGGATATCTTTACTGAGTCGGTCAATCTCTTGAGTGAGAGTCAGGTTATTCTTTGCAATAGCTTGCTGTAGGCCTGCCCCACCACTTGCGTAGTCATTGGTAAGAGTGACTAGTGTGTTACCGGCTGAAACGGGTTGACCAGGACGAACAAGAATATTGGTGACGATACCAGGAGTCAAAGCAACGATACTGGTCACACTTTCTTTTTTGAGTTCACTTGTTGCAGCTATATACAAAGGGCTTTTCTGAGAATAGATAGCTGTCTTTTTGATCTCAGCAGCTGGTTTATTTTCCTCTTCCTTTGGGGCACGAAGAAGGTGGCTCAATACAATTAGTCCGAAGAGAATAAGGAGCAAAGTAAAGAAAGCGAGAGTGGAACGCTCGATACAGAAACGACGGAAACGCTCTGAAGTATTTCGCAAAAATTGACGCATAAAAAATAAAACTAAAGTTAAGGGTTAACTTTAGCATATTTCGTACGTTTTGTCTATACGGAAAACAGGCGGTATTTTGTGCTTATTTTTCTTTTTATAGAGCCATCTAGCAGGATCGAACTGCTGACCTACGCGTTACGAGTGCGTCGCTCTACCAACTGAGCTAAGATGGCTAATACCAAACTATTGTAACCAAAAAAGAAGAGACCTTCAAGAGTCTCTATATATTTCACTAGCAACCAGTCGGGTCTGCGCCGGTTGATGAACTCCAGAAACCATAGGCGCTTGCCGGTCGTGCCGGGTCAATGAGGTTAGATGGTACGGTACTCATGTAACTGTTACTGACTGAGATAACTTTGTAGTCAGTTCCGTTAGAGCAGTAGATGATTTGTTCTTGGTTGTTAGCGCAAGCTGCCCCATGGCCGTCTTGGCGAGCATCTGTTGGTAAGATAGGGTCAGTGATGATGTTACCTGTTTGGAGTTCGGGTATCCAATTATCACCGAGACTAGCGCCCCAGGCAGAACAATATCCTTGCCAGCCACTTGAGGGTGGATAACTGTTAAATTGAGCTCGATAAGACTCAAGTGCTGAGTGGACGCTTCGCAAACCAGCAAGTGTTTTGGCAGTTCGAGATTTTTCACGAGACTGATTCATAGCAACGATGATAATTGTTGCCAAAATACCAATAATGGCGATGACAATAAGAAGTTCTATCAAAGTGAAGCCTTTTTGTTTTTTGATGTTTGTTTGCATGATATTCTTTTTTTTTCAGAGAGACTGCTGTGGAGTGCAGACACTTACTATTTTCTCACAGTAGTTGTTGTTATTCCAAGAGCCACCAGTCTTCTGACAGTGTTCGCTCGCGATGGTCTTGATATGATTATCGGTCATGGTTGCACCAAGAGCAAGGGCGAAAATAAAAACAAAGAAGGTAAAAACACCGAAACCGAAATAACGATACTTTATGAGCATACAGTGAATTCTCAAAACTTTTGGGAAGTGCACTTTAGAAAGAAGCATCTATCACCTTCTTTAGTGTAGCATAATCTACTGCACCTGAGATGAGGCTGTTGTTTACAAAAGTACTTGGTGTACCGGTAATGCCAAATTCTTGAGCTGAGAAAGCATCCTGAGCTATCTTCTGGGCATATGTCTTGTTATTCATGCAGGTATTGAAAGCTCTGCTGTCGAGACCAAGAGTAGTAGCTTCTGTCCGAAACCAGGCGCTACCAGTGTTACTCCCCCACACAGATTGTTCTTCAAAGAGCTTCTCGCTGTATGGCAGGAATTTGTTTTGAGTATGAGCACACTGGGAGGCAAGAGCTGCGAGAGGTGCCTGGGTGTGAAAAGAAAGGGGCAGATGACGATACGTGATAGATATTTTGTCACCATACTCTGTCAGTGCACGTGAGAGGTTTTGGTGAAATTCTTTACAGTATTCACACTGAAAATCCGTATAGACGACGATTTTGGTCTTTGCATTAGGGTTTCCGAGCATGATGTCATTCTCTTCTGTTGTGGGAGGATTGAGATATCTACCGCCAGCAAACCCAATGCGTTGCATCTGGAAAGCATAACGCTTGTCTACTAGTTGGAAGAGTTCTTTCGTTTGATTGTAAAATTCTGTGTCTTTAACTTTTTCACTGAAGATGAATCCTGGCAGTACAGTCAAATGGAAATCGCCGATACGCTTCTTACCAAGTTCTGAAGAGCCATCTACCTCGACAATATCAGCGGTGGGTACGAGTCGATGTATCCAGGTGAGAGCATCGTCTGTATTGCAGGTGAGACAGTTTTTGTCGGTGATGACCTCGAGTGTTACTTTGGGCTCTTGGTAAGCCACCCAGGTTTTACCAGCAGTTTCAATAACAGAAACTTTTTTGAGGACGTGCTGGGAGAAGCCACTGCCAGTCGCCAGTTGGATGAAGTCGATGAAGAGGCTGCCGACAAAGAAGCCAGCGAAGAGAATAACTAATGCGAGCATGTTTTGCTCTTTCTTTTTTTCAGGAGTAAGTGGGATATGATTCATAGAGATATGCATTATTCCTCACAGAGAGGCCCAGTAGTTAGATGATCAGTTTTAATGAGAGGAGTGTGATATTGATTTTTGAGAGTGTAGTCTTGATAACCAATGGTGAATGTTTTGATGGCGATAGTCTTGCAACTCATACCTATGATGACAGCCAGAGCAAAGAGAAGTAAGAACTCATTCTTCCCCCATTGACGAGTAAAAAGTTCAGTTTGTCGATGCTGCCAGCGTTGCAACAATTGGAGACTACAGCCCTTGACTTTGGTGTAGGTTTCTCGAGAATAACGCTGTAGGAAATCTTGCATAGGAGTTACTTGTATTGACCTTGTACCGTACCACATTTGACTGAGTTTAGGCAAGGAAAAACCCTCCCCTAGCATTCGTTGGCCAAGGGAGGGCTTTTTTCCATTTTAGGATGATGTGAGCGGTGCTCAGGGAGTATTATCCCCTTTCTTTCTGCGACTCATCTCCTTACCAAAGGCATTGATGGCCATCAACAGTGTTGCGAAGAGGGTGATCCCTATCAACGGAGACAGGATCATGGTGATCGTGGCTTCAAGCCATTTTGGCTTTGGCACGGCTACGCCCCTCCAAAAATCTTTTGGTGGAGCTGTTTGCTCCAGGTGGGAACTTGTTCGGTGAACAGACAGATGAAGATATCGCTCACGCAGGCGTAGAGCATGACGATGAACATGAAAAGGGCTTGGCCCAGGGTTTCTGGTCGCGACACAGCTTTCTCTCCTTTTGGTCTCTGTACGAAATACAATCCTATAATTTATCAAGATTGTCAAGAACATCATCTAAGTCGCCAAGTGGACGTGAGCCAATGCCGTCAGCCTTACAAGACGGGTTCTCCAGTTCGGCTCTTACCTGCTCCACTGCTGTAAAAGGTCGGATACCTTTGACGATATTATCGTTAAGAACAATATTAGGACCTTCGTTACAATAATCAAAACAAGTATCAGTCTTGAGGACCAGAGCTTCTTCAGGAGTGAGGCCTTCTTTGAGGTTCTGATAGACCTCTTCGCTCCCCCGAAAGGCGCAGTCTTTATGGACACAGACTTTGATAGTAGCTCGTCCAGCTGGTTTCTTTTCTTTGGTCATAGATTTAGTGGATACCAAGAAGTTTCTGAAAATTTTCTCGAGCTTCTCTGTTGTCACGGATACGGTAGAGATCTTGGATGAGATCCCGGTGACGAAATTGTGGGTGATCTACGAGACTGAGGAATTCATCAAGACTGACAAAGCCATTCTCAATCTGTTCTCCACCATCAAGACGTACCTCGCCAGTCTCGCGACAATTACGAGCGATATAGATGTAGTTGTCCCAATGAATAAACCCGTTCACACCAGCAACTTTCCAAAGCTCCCAGTCATCACTGACAAGTCCTGTTTCTTCGAGAAGTTCTCTTTTGGCTGTGTCTTCGATAACCTCTCCCTCCACGTCTGCCCAACCCCCAGGAAGACAAAGAAAGTATTCATCACGGTGAGGCTGAGTCTGTCGCTGGAAAGCTATCTGGTTGTCTTTGGTAGCAATAATAGTAGCGGACGGTGGACGAGTAACCGCCTCGAAAACACGCGTAGTACCATCGTACATCACTTGATTCCAGTGATAGATGGTACAGCGTACGCCCTGAAAAACTATTTCGGCATGGTCTGGTATGTCTT
The DNA here is from genome assembly GCA_041910335.1 of Candidatus Moraniibacteriota bacterium. Taxonomy (GTDB): domain Bacteria; phylum Patescibacteriota; class Minisyncoccia; order Moranbacterales; family UBA1568; genus UBA1568. The sequence continues at coordinate 38,005 of JAYRRF010000035.1, read as the reverse complement.
GCATATTCTCTATTCTAGCACGTCTCTAAAAAAATCATGACCCCGTGAACACGTTTGTTCAGGGGGTCATGCAAGGTGGAGAATTCTCCGAATTTTTAGTCACCTTCGTTCTCTGCCGTTTTCGCCCTAGGCAGAGAGAAGGTAGTATGGCCACAGGATGGCGTGGGCGAACCAGGTCATGTCATGGCCGAAAATCCAGCACAGCAGTATGCCCACGATGGAGCAGACGACAGTCCAGAACAGGCCACAGGTGAAGTAACTGATCACCTTGCTGCGCTTGCTTTCGAAGTGCAGCCCCTGATTGTTTTTCCTGGCGATCAGGATGACGATGATGTAAAGCGTGATGCCGAAAATGATTTGTCCAGCAGTCATGGTAGTCCCCTCTTTGCAGTCATTGCCTCTAGACCCTACCCCAAAAACGGGTTTTTGTCAATAGTCTAAGGCTATATTCCTTCTTTTGTATTTACACTAGACTTTTTGCACTGGTGATACTCATAGGCACTTGCCAAAAGGAGAGTCGCAAAGGATAACATCCAGATATAAAAGCCAGGGCCAAAATGATCTACGACAAAATTATTTACCCCACCTTCATTGCGAGGTACTTCTGTAAGGAAGATAGACTGAAGTCCAACAGCGAGAGCACCGAAAGCAAAGGCTCTGGCGTAGGTATAATTTCGGTGACTATAGGTCACTGCTGCTATGAGGAAGAAGATATTCGCAAACCAAGCAAAACTTCCCATCAGTACTCCAAAAGCACCGGTGAGAAGAATGTAGTAGCCCATCATGGACTCACTCATTGGCTTATTCCAATCCGTGCCACAGTAAGCGACTTGCTCTTGGTATTTTTTACTTTTGATATCTTTTTTCTTTCCCTCCCCTACAAGACCACAGGCATAACCATCATCTGTTAGTGCTTCACATTCTCCATCACTATCAAACACGAGAGAGCAAGGCGTGTACTTCGGATTATCAGCCAGTGTCGGTTGGAAGACGATGCTGGGTGTGAAAAGAGAGACGACGTAGAAGATGATAGCCAGCCAATAAAAAGATTTGGATTTCATATGATGAGAATTTGTTTCTTTAAGTATACCACCAAACTACAAACAGTAAGGTGTTTTGCTACTGATTTCCCGGAAGAGTTATCCATTGATCACATACTGGGTCATGATTACGGAGCTCGAGGATCCAGTGAGTGGAGCATGGTTCGGCAACAAGGCGCCAGAAGAATGGCTGGTTGCAGTTTCTTGCGATTGAAAGAAACAACCAAACAACGTTTGGAAACGGCGCTTGCAGCGATGCAGGCGCCTTTTCAATTGACATTATTGGTAAAAACATATATAAAAATATGGCCGCAATTTTTGTAAGAAGGGAGACTGACACAGTGTGTGAAATCGATTTTCCCATTTGGGACCAAGCTGCCAAAAGGCCAAAGGGCACGAGGGTGACGCGATTTTTCGGGACAGATTATCTGCTACCGGCTGATCTCGAGATGAAATATTCGACCAAGCTTGACCTGGAACGGGTCTGGATCGTCTCGGACTGCGAAATCCAGGCTGAACTGGTGGCGGTCGTGGAGTTTCTGGGTACCAAGCGAGATTCTGTTGAAATTCCCATTCCGGTTCTTCTCAAGACCAAGGAGTCAATCGGCAGTCGCCTTTTCGATCCGAATCGTCCCGACTATCACGAACGCGTGATCGGGCGACTGGCTCGTATCAAGACACGGCCCCATGTTCGGAATTTGCGACAGTGCCTCGCCAAGTCCATGGGGCGGCGCCAGATTTTGAACTCTAAGCTTCGCCGCAGTGTTCCTCGGGTCATCGTGGTGCGCTGAACTCGACAATTTTTGCGTAACACGCAAGCATAGACGCCTGAGGATGGTCATCGTACCAACCCAGGCGTTTTGTGTTTCAGGATTGACTTGTAAGCATTGAGATGCTAGAAAACAACCAAGCTGAAACCAACGAGAAAGGCTTTATCATGTCACAAAGTGACGACAGGATGACGCTTACCCTGCGTCAGTTCGTATTCTTTCATCGGACCATGCTCATCCCGGCTGATACATTGCTTTCGATACATTTCGATTGCAAGGTATGTCCGTCTGAACATACGGGCTATATGGTGATCAATGTCGTACTGATGCACCAGAACTTCCCCGGATCCCAGATCAGCGAAAAACTGGTGTGGGATATCACCAGGGAAGATCGACACCTCTGGCACCTGCCTCAGGAAAAACTGGAAAAGCTGACTGGTGATCGCTACGATGTTCGTATGCGCCGCCAGAAAGCAAAAATCATTGCCTGGTACATGCATCGTATCGAGAAAATTGAGTCGATGCTCAACAAGCTGATTCTCCAGATGTTTCTCGATAGCCGCATCACGGCTGACAAGATCGAGATGTTCGTCCAGGAGAAATACCGTCCTCAGGGTGGTGCTGAGATGATTACGCGGATTCCCTGGGATGATGACGAAGAAGATCCGTTTTGAACTCAAGACAAATGAAACGCCCCGGAAGGTATATCTTTCTCGGGGCGTTCGCAATTAGTATTCAAAATTTACTCTGATTGGAAGCCGATGGGGGCCTTTGGTTCTTCGGAAGGTGTGACGGGGTCGACAGTGACTACTCTGACTGAAAACCAATAGGAGCCTTAGGCTCTTCAGAAGGAGTCACACTACCAAACTGGGATTCGTAGCGGGAGAGGTTTTCGGAAAAGGCTTTCATGATGAGTCCCATCTAAATACTACTGATGAAAAGCGAGTTTATTTTTGAAAAGCAACAAAAATCATACTGAGTATGATCATTAGAAAACCTATAATAGCAATTTTTCTAATGCGAAGATTTTCATTTGCGGTAATCTGTTCAGACTGCTCTAGAGAAATATAGCTTGGTCTTAGATAATGTTTTGTAAGTACATAAAATATTGTGTAGCCTAGCACCAGAAGAATTAGTGTAAAAAATAAGTAGGTTTTTGAATGAATAAAATAAATGAGACATCCTACAAGTAGGGTTAAACGTATAATTATCGAGAAGAGTCTTATTTTGGGAAATGCAGGAGTTCCAATGAATTGTTTCATGTTAATTGCTTTTATCATTGGAAATGCAATGGGTATGAGATAGATAATCTCATCGGGATTATCAACTGTGTACCGATTCATCGTAGAATGAGCAGCGTACTTAACACCAAGCACTAGGCCAACAAATGATCCTATTATATAGACAGTGTATAGATTTAGTATTTCCCGAAAAAATACAGCTATTAACAGAAACAAGAAAGGAGTGATTAGAGTAATGGTTACGACTTGAGCTGTATACCAGAAAGCAATCATTAGGTGTGAATTTTCTTCAAGTTTAGTGTTATCCATAATTTTATATTTTTTGTTAGTATAGCAGAAAATAAGCTACTCTGCTTGAAATCCAATAGGATTTTTAGGTTCTTCGGAAGGTATGACGTCGCCGAACTGTGATTCGTAGCGGGAGAGGTTTTCGGAGAGGGCTTTGACGATGAGCTTCATCTGGCCGGGGCTCACGATAATTCGGCTCACCAGATTGGCTACTGGTGGGAAGGTAGAGAGAAAGTCCATCACAAACTCTTCCTTGGTATGCATCACCTGCATAGCATTGGCATACTCCCCTTTCAGGATTTCATCGGTCGCCTTTATCTGTACTTGACTCGGCTGAGGTTGGTTGTTTTGTGACATATTATTTTAAATTATAAGATTTAATTAGTATTTTTAAATGCCGGAGACTGAGTAGCTCGTATTTATTTTTAAATCAATAGCTGAAAATTTAAAAATAAATTCTTTAATTAAATCAAATGCTAATCCACACTCTTCACTAGTAACTTGTTTTGAGTTTTGATGAACGATAGCATTTCTCTTAACTCTTAACCGATTAATTTTTTTATATTGTTCTAAGGTAATGATTTTATTAAACTCCAGTATCTCAGATTTCACCGCAATTGTATAAGTTCGGTAGTCTTGTAAACAGTCTTTTCTTTTAGAATCTATTATCGCAGGATTTGAGTCTATGAAATTTTCCCAATACTTATTTATGAATTTTTCTATAATAAACCATGATAAAACAAGGGAAGTATTAAAATTGAGTATTTTATATTCAGATAAACTTTTTGTATAATCTGAAAAAATACTAATTAGTTCGTAAGGATTTTCATGAGAAAAAAGTTTAGAAAGATCTTTCTTTAACCTTGAAAAGGTTTCTTTCCCTATGACAATTCTTTGCTTAATCCTTCTGTCGTAGTGGTGCCAATACTTATCATCTGTTGTATCATAGTTGCTCAAGAATCTTCCCTCAACATATTTTTCTGCATATGAATACGCAGGCACTCCTTGCCCTTTAAATTGACCATTTTCAAACTCTAAGCCAAAAGCATCCTGATAAGTAATTGAAGAAATATCAAAATGTAACAAAGTATTATTTTTTAAATAAGAAGATTCAAATAGTAAGTAAATTGTATTTAGTAATTCGAGGTATTCTTTCCACTTTTGTTCTATATTTGCCCTCTTAGAGAAATATTTTGATACCATTATTAATCCGTCACGACATACACAAATATCAATATTTTTTTCTTTATGTTTAAAAACAATTTCAGCCATAAGAGAATAAAAACCTGGAATATCATAATTCTTAGAATTGAATAATTCTAAATCAGGCTTTCTCTCTGACCAGAATGGTTTATAGGTATAGAATCCAATAAATTTTTCCATGAAATTTCAAAAAGCGGGGCTAAAATGCCCCGCTTTTATCTTACTCTTATTTCGTTGTTTCGTCTTTAGGAGCTTCTGTCTCTACTTCAGCGTCCTTTGGAGACTCTTCGGTACCTTGCTGCGGTTCGACAGGCTCACCGCTTCCCTGTTGGGAAGCCTGACTTGCCTCGTACAGCTTCTGGCCAATAGCCTGAGCCTTGGTTGAGAGTTCTTCTGTGGCCTTCTTGATGGCTTCGAGGTCGTCTCCGTTCTTCACCTTATTGAGCTCTGTGATGGCTTCTTCGACTGGCTTCTTTTCATCTTCTGTGAGCTTGTCACCAGCATCTTTGATAGCCTTCTCTGTGGTGTATGAGAGAGTATCGGCCATGTTCCTGGCCTCGATAAGTTCTTTCTTTTTCTTGTCTTCTTCGGCGTGGAGTTCGGCGTCTTTTTGCATACGCTCGATTTCTTCCTTAGAGAGACCAGTAGAAGCTTCGATACGGATAGACTGAGTCTTGTTGGTAGCTTTGTCCTTGGCAGTCACAGAGAGGATACCAGAGGCATCAATGTCGAAGGTGACTTCAATCTGTGGCACACCGCGTGGTGCTGGTGGAATACCATCGAGGATAAATCTTCCGAGAGACTTGTTGTCCCCTGCCATTTCACGCTCTCCTTGGAGGACGTGGATCTCTACTGATGGCTGGTTGTCGGCAGCGGTAGAGAATACTTGGCTACGGTTTACCGGCACAGTGGTGTTACGGTCGATGAGCGGAGTACGTACCCCTCCCATAGTCTCGATACCGAGAGTGAGCGGAGTGACATCGAGAAGAAGCACATCTTTGACACTTCCTTCGAGCACACCTCCCTGGATAGCAGCACCCATGGCTACTACTTCGTCTGGATTGACTGAGATGTTTGGCTTCTTGCCAAAGAACTTCTCTACAGTCTGGAGTACGAGTGGCATACGAGTCATACCTCCTACGAGGACGACTTCGTTGATATCGCTAGCGCTGAGCTTGGCATCTGCCAGAGCCTTCTTGACTGGCTCGAGTGAAGCAACGACTAAGTCATGTACGAGCTCTTCGAGCTTGGCACGAGTGATCTTCATCACGAGGTGCTTAGGACCGGTAGCGTCTGAAGTGATAAACGGCTGGTTGATTTCGGTATCCTGAGCAGTAGAGAGCTCAATCTTAGCCTTCTCAGCTGCTTCTTTGATACGCTGGAGTGCGAGGTTGTCATTGGCGAGGTCGATACCTTCAGCCTTCTTAAACTCATCAATGATGTAGTGCATGATGCGCTGGTCGAAGTCGTCTCCTCCAAGGTGAGTGTCACCGTTCGTTGACTTCACTTCTACGGTGTCCTCGGCAACTTCGAGGATAGAGATATCGAAGGTTCCACCACCGAGGTCGTAGACAGCGATCTTCTCATCCTTCTTCTTGTTGAATCCATAGGCTAGGGCTGCAGCGGTAGGCTCGTTGATGATACGGCGGACATTGAGTCCAGCGATTTCACCAGCCTCCATCGTAGCCTTACGCTGTGAGTCGTCGAAGTAGGCAGGGACCGTGATCACGGCTTCGGTGATTTTCTCTCCGAGCTTCTCTTCGGCGTCGGCCTTGAGCTTCGCGAGAATCATCGCGCTGATCTCCTGAGGAGTGTACTCCTTGCCACCCATGACGACTTTGATACCTTCACCCGCCTGGACGATCTTGTACGGCATGGTCTTCTGGTCTTTCTTGACCTCTTCATCACTGAAGTGACGTCCGATAAGACGCTTGATAGAGAAGAGGGTGTCACCTGAGTTGGTGACGGCTTGGCGCTTGGCGAGGAGTCCCACGAGGCGTTCATTGGTCTTGGACATAGCTACCATCGAAGGGGTGGTACGATTCCCCTCTTTGTTTTCGATGATGACTGGCTGTCCACCTTCTACTACTGCCATGGCAGAGTTGGTAGTACCGAGGTCAATTCCTAATATCTTGGCCATATAATTATTTGATTACTTGAATTACTTTGATAAATGATTTTGTTTTGAGTGAGTCTTACCCTCGCTCTTCGGAGAAAGCAGTCTCCTGCCTTCCCCTGTTGCGAGGCTAATGTTAGCTCGCAACTTCTATCGCTATTTGCTTTGGCTTAGCTTGTTCGTCTTTCGGGAGCTCTATAGTGAGGATTCCCTTATCGTAACGAGCTTGAGCGTCAGCATTCTTCACTGGCATTGGTAACACGACGGAACGTGTGAAGTGGCCTGAGCGAGTCTCCTTGCGATAGTAATCTTCGCGTTTGACTTCCTTTTTCTCTTCGGCATGTCCACTGACGGTGAGGACGTCATTTTCGATAACAATCTTCACGTCTTTAGGGTCAATGCCTGGGAGCGGAAGCTCCACCATGACCGAGTCTTCTTTCTGGTAGATGTCCATCTTGGGAGCAAACTCCGTCACTCCGCCAAAGAAATCATCTGCCCAAAAACGCTCGATATCATTGAATGGAAATGGCATTATGGAACGATTCATGAATTCTCACCCCCTTTCTCGGTCTCGGTTGTCTCATTGTCTGGTGCGGTATAGATAGCTACTTTAGCTGGGCGGATGACTCGGTCTCCGAGTTGATAGCCCTTCTGAAGGACCTTAGCAATTGTATTCTCTGGCGTTCCTTCTTCGCTTTCTAGGGCCTCATGTTTACTTGGGTCGAATGTTTCTCCAATGGTCGGGACAAGAGCTTGGACTCCGCGCTCCGCGAGAACATCAGCGAGCTGCTTCTCTATGTACTGGATACCGACAACCCACGGACTATTCTTTTCTTCTTCGGGGACATGAGCAGTAGCAGCATTGAAGTTATCAAGGACTGGGATGAGGTCGAGGACAAGACCTTGGATGAGATAGTCTTTGAGTGACTTCTCTGCTTCTGTCTGACGTTTCTTGTAGTTGTCGAAGTCAGCTTGGAGACGGAGGAGATCTTCAAGGTAGCTCTTCTCCTTGAGACGAAGGGTGGCATTTTTGATGACGTTCTTCAGCCAAGGCTTGATATCTTTATGATTCTCGACTTCGTCACTCGTCATCCATTGGAACTCGCTGTGTTCGTCGCTCAAGGTTATCTCACCGCTGTTATAGAATCCGAGACTGAAGGTAGCGTAGACAGGTCCATCGATATACTCCATGTGTTCTGTATGGATGATGTCTCCGAGAGTGTAATCGACGGCAGAACCGATCTCTTCTTGGATGTCACGCTGGAAACCCTCGAGGACGGTCTCGTTATTCTCGATGCGGCCGCCTGGAAGATCCCATGGGAAATAGGTTTTCCAGAAAGTCTCGTACTTCTTGGGGTCACCTTTACCGCTTGGCTTGTTGGCCTTGAGGAGCAGAAACTTCTGGGTCGACTTATCGTAGAGAGCGACCTTCTGGCCGATGACGTATGGTTTGAGATTGTTTTCGGTCATAGTTTTGTATTTGGTTAACGGATAAAGGTGATGAGGTTGGGTGCGATGATGATGAGTGGCAAGAGATTCTGAGAATTGGAGAGTAGACGACTCATGTACTCAAGGAGAGATTTGTTCTTGGCATAGTCCATACGTTTTGGACCGATGATAGCGAGAACCGCTGTACCTTCACTCGTCTGATATGGAGCGATGATCATGGAGCAGTTTTCGATACCAGTAATAGGATTCTCTTCGCCGATATATATCTGTGTCTCTCCGGTCTTCAAGGTCTCAATGATTTTCTCGAGCTTGTCATCTAAAGTGTCGAGGGTTTCGACGAGACGTGCGAGATCATCAAGATCTTGGAACTCTGGTTTGTCGAGCATTTCTTTCATCCCGAAGTCATAGAGCTCTTCCCTGTCGACGAGACCTGAGACAGCGAGGTTGCCTGAGAAAGCCGAGAGAATCTTCGCGGTACTTCGTCCGAGGCGAGCATGCTTGGCTTTGAGTATCAGGAGCTCGCTTTGGAGGCGTTTCTGTTCTTCGCGTGAGAGTTCTCTGTCATTCAATGCCTCGACGAAAAAGCGATAGCCTTGATCAGTCGGGATACGGCCAGCAGAAATGTGCGGCTGGTAGAGGTAGCCCTCTTCTTCGAGAAAGGCCATGTCATTACGGAGCGTGGCGGAACTTACATCGAAGTCGAAATTCTCGAGAAGAACTTGTGATCCGACTGGCTGAGCAGTCTCTGTGTAGAGCTCGATGATGGCCTTCAAGACTTCTTCTTGGCGTTGGTTCATAACAACAAAATAAAAATATTTGTTTGTGAATACAGTATAAATAGTGATTAGCAGTCTGTCAAGTAGAGTGCTAATTTTATCAAAAAAAGCTTTGTGGAAAGCAAGAAGGGGCCCTCTAGTGAAGGCCCCCCTCGGGTGCGCGTTGCGCGGTTGCTGGTTTCAGCTGATGCATTTGTTGCAGTGGTTGCAGGTGGCGGTATTGCCGATTCGGATGATGTTTTCCGGACCACCGTCCATGTTGCCTCCACGGTAGTGATGGTCATCACGGGCGCGCTTGATAGTGATCTCCTGGCCGCTGCCTTCAGCAGGACAAATGACCACATCGGTGGAGCTGTGGAAAAAGGCGGCGTCGTGGCGGTTAGTGTTAGTAGTCTGATTCATAGTTTCCCCTCTCTATTCTGAATAGCAAGGATTGGAGCAACGCTCACAGACAGCGTCAGCATTGTCCCAACGCTTGCCAAGTACAGCAAGAAAAGCTTCTTCGGCAGTCATCGATGCGTGTGCCTTGGCGCAGTGGATCTCCCCCTGTTGTGCTAACGGCAGAGTCTCTTGGGAAGGCTCGTGCTTTTCGGTATGGTCGAATCCTGGTAAATAGCCTTGGATCGGATCTGGTTTTTCTTCGGGAAGAAGACCAGGAAAGACATACTCTTCTTCAGATTGATGCGGCATGGTCATCTCCTGTCAGCAGTAGCATTTGTTCGGGCAGTGCAGACAGGTATCATCGACTTGCTTGACATCATTGTCGAGAGCTTCTTCCAGGGCTTGTCCTCGAGGAATGCCGATACCATCATCGCCAAGGCGCTGACAGTCGATCAGGAGAGGCTCGGGATCTTTCGGTGTGGTGGGTGCATAGGTAGACATGTTAGTGGTTTTCCTTCCTTAGACAAACATATGCTTGCGAGCAAGTTGCCGCCTCATGGCACGAAGCCAGTAGTTGAGACAGCGAGCTTTCCAATATTCCCAAAGCTTGAATCCATGGGGGTCATACCACGTTTTTCGGGTAGGCTTGGGAATGTAAATGGGGCGAAGCGAGATGAGGTCATCTGGGTTTTCAATGACCCACCAGGGGTGTGCAATCGCATAACCACAGTGATAGCCTGCAAAGTCGAAACCCAGCAGACGCTCTATGAAATAGGTCAATTGCATGGGCTGATCCTTTCCAGTTTATTTGGATGTTAAATAGCTATTTAGGTACGGGGTCGTGACCACCAGGATTGCCTGGGTGACAACGAAGAATGCGTCGCATTCCTATAATACCCCCACGTATAGAGCCATGCTTCAGAATGGCTTCATGCGTGTAAGTACTACAACTTGGGTAGTAGCGGCAACGAGCAAACGCTAAAAAGTGTCGCAAGGGTCCATGATCTGGCGACAACGTATGCTGGTAGAGAGAAATGAGTATAAGAAGGACTTTCTGTATCACAGGCATAAGCATACTCTCACTCCGTTCCTTTGTCAAAGCCTTTTTTTCTTGATACACTAAGTGAAAAGAACACAAAAAAAATGCGTACAGTAGAACACAGAAACATCGCTTGGCTAGATTTTCTGGATATTGGTCAAGATGATATCACCTATCTCCAAGAGCACTTCAATATTCACCCCCTCGCCCTTGAGGAGTTGGTCACCCCGACCTACCAGCCCAAGGTGGTTCAGTATGAGAACTGTCTCTTTTTGACTATTCATATTCCCCTGTTTGATACCAAAGAACGAGCTACTTTCTCTGGGGAGTTGGATATCATTCTCACTGAGACTCATCTCATCACTAGCCATAAACATCCTATCTATCAGGTGCATAAGTTTCATGATGAACTTGTGCATAGCGAGGGTAAGCGACGACTCCATCTTGAAGAGACGCCGGCTCACTTGCTCTACCAAGTCATCGAAGCACTCTTGCGTTCATGTTTCCCAAAACTCCGTCATACTGCCGAACGTCTCGATTTCATCGAGAGTCAAGTCTTTGCTGATAAAGAGAAGGAGATGGTTCTAGAGATATCCATCTTGAAGCGTGACATCCTGAACTTCCGCCGGACTCTTAAGCCCCAGCGCTCTATCATCGAGTCATTGATTCAAAAAGACTATCCGTATATCCCGAGCGACATGAAAGTCTACTTCCAAGATCTTATCGGTACCAATATTCGACTCTGGAATATTCTTGAAAGCCAGAAGGAAACCATCGAAGCACTTGAAGCTACCAATAACTCTCTTCTCTCCAACAAACTCAACATGACCATGAAGGTGCTAACCGTATTCTCGGCTATTCTCTTGCCTGTGAGCGCCTACTCCAGTATGCTGGCCATAAGTGCGAGTATTCCTTTCGGGAATAATCCACATGCCTTTTGGATCCATGCAGCTATCATGTTGGCTATTGCTTTTGCTACAGCAGCTCTTTTTCGCTGGCGCAAGTGGTTTTAAGGGGTAGAATCGAGAATGAAGAATTTTGAATTGTGACTCTTGAATAACGACTATGTCTGTTTTGCACAATACTCTGACAAAAAAGAAAGAGATTTTCACTCCTCTTAATCCCGGCAAAATCGGTATGTATGTTTGTGGACAGACTGTCTATGACTACACACATATCGGCAACTTAAGAGCTTATGTTTTTTCTGATACACTGCGCCGGATGCTCGAAGATGAAGGTTATGAGGTACGTATGATCAAGAATATCACCGATGTCGGTCATCTAACTGATGATGATGTAGCTCAAGGCGATAGCGGTGAAGACAAGTTGGTTAAGAAGGCTCTCAAAGAAAAAAAGAGTCCCTATGAGATTGCCCAGTTTTTCGAGGATTACTTCCATGGTGCAGAAAAATCCATGAATATCCTTCCGGCTCAGTATTTCCCTCAGGCCACCAAACATATTCCTCACATCATCAAACTCATCCAAGAGCTTATCGAACGCGGTCATGCCTATGAGGTCCACGGGAATGTTTTCTATGATGTGACTAGCTTTCCAGGTTATGGGAAGCTTTCTGGCAATAGTCTTGAGAATCTCCAAGTTGGTGCTCGTCTCGAAGAACACCCTGACAAACGTCATCCCTGGGACTTTGCTCTCTGGCTCAAGGCACCAGTTGGTCATCTGATGCATTGGTCATCTCCATGGAGTGAGGGTTACCCAGGTTGGCATATCGAGTGTAGTGCCATGAGTCGAGAGTATCTCGGTGATACACTAGATATCCATACTGGTGGTGAAGATCACATTTTCCCTCATCATGAAGCAGAGATAGCACAGAGCGAGGGTTCTGGCAGTCACCCTTTCGCTCGATTTTTTCTCCATGTACGTCACATGATGATCGATGGAGTCAAAATGTCCAAGTCTAAAGGTAACTTCTATACTCTCGAAGATATCACTGCCAAAGGCTTTGATGCGATGGATTTACGACTACTTTTCATCGGAGCTCACTACCGAAGTCAGATGAATTTCACTTGGGACGCTCTAGCGCAAGCCAAGAAAAATCGTGAGACTCTGGAGAATACCCGCAAACGCCTCTCACGTGATGGAATAACCAGTGGTGATTATCGAGCCGATGAAGAGCTAGCAGCTATTCAAGAAGCTATGCGAGATGACCTCAATACCCCCCTCGCTCTCTCACATGCTCTCGAAATGACCCGTACGATAAATACCAAGCTCGACCAGCAAGAAGCTCTTGATACAAGTCGTCTCCTCATAGTCTTTGATATCCTCTATACTCTTTTTGGTTTACGTAAAGAAGATGAGGTAGTATTACCTGAAAACATAAGTGCCCTCCTCTCACAAAGAGAGCAGGCGCGTCTTGATAAAAACTTCGCACTTTCAGACAGTCTCCGTGATGAGATAGCCGCTCTTGGGTATAAGGTAGAAGATACTGCTACTGGTCAGGTAGTCAGTAAAAAATAGTTATAGAAAACGAAAAAGACCTACTCCCTGAAGCTTCAGGTTTCGGTCTTTGTCGCACGTGTTGGTGCGTGTCGCTTAGCGGAGGAAGCCGGTGGCGACGCCGGTGAAATGATTGCCCAGATTGTTCGGACGAGCGTCGAAGAAAAATCCGTCGTTCGACCGGGCAAAAGAAAACATCCGACTCGGCTCTTCTTCACCAGCCTGGAGGCATTCGTCACCGGTATCAATCCGGAAACGCTGATTTCGTACCTTCCAGTGCGGATGCATCATCAAGATGGATCCGGTAGCCAGTACGCCGAACTCGAACTCTTCGTCGATGAAGCTGTCACGAGCACGAGAGAGGCACTGGTTGACGTGGAGAGAGCCCAGCTGGCCAGCGACAATGAGGATGTCGCTTTGTTGCAGCTCTTCGAGCTCCTGCCAGGCAGCTTGACTGCGTTCGGACCGACGAATCTCATAGGCAGCCGAACGTTCGTCAAAGAACCGGTTGTCGAACGGCACGTGCTGGCCGAATACATCCAGCATCTTCTTCACCCCCTTGTCGTAGGTGTCCGCCAGTCGCGACGGAGCCGGGACGGCGAAGAGGGATTTTGCGTAGCCATTGATCTGCATGCGACCGCCTTGCCAGTTCCTGGCATAGCTTTCTGCAGCCTTGGAATCGAGACCAAATGACTTGGCAATGAAACGAATCTGATACTGAATGGGCTGATAGTCCATTAGGTGTCCCCTTGCTAAAAAACCGTTGTTGAGTCAGGCTCAACGTTTTATTATACTCCTTTTTAGCCAAAAAGTCAATCCTCTTATACAAAGTTTTCCTCATTGAAGCGGTTCTCATATCGCGCTATACTGAGAAACATAAAAGAGCTATCAATGCATCCTATGGCTACCCATCAACCCAAAGACCATGTCCGTCTTCCCCCGCAGAATATCGAAGCTGAGGCTTCTGTCTTGGGTTCTTTGATGCTCGATAAGGATGCAGTCATCCGTGTAGCTGATCTCCTCAAGGTCGGTGATTTTTATAAGAAGGATCACAATGATATCTATGAAGCGATGCTAGCTCTCTACGAAGCGCGTGAACCGATAGACGTCCTTTCTCTCGCCAACCGCCTTGAAGAGAACGGTAAGCTCGAAGCTATGGGTGGTTCAAGCTATCTTGCTTCACTCGTCAATTCTGTCCCTTCTGCCTCAAATGTCGTCCACTACGCTAAGGTAGTTCAGAAAAAAGCTCTCCTTCGTCGTCTTATCACCGCAGCAAGTGAAATTGTCGAAATGGGGTATGACGAAAGCGAAGAAGTCGACAATATTCTCGATACCGCAGAGCAAAAACTCTTCGCAATTTCTCAAAAATATCTCAAGCAAGACTTCGTCCCTATCAAGTCTATTTTGGAGACCGCTTTCAACCGTATCGATGAGCTCCACAAGGGAGATCATAGTTTCCGTGGCGTACCAACCAACTTCCTTGACCTCGATGCTCTCTTAGCTGGACTTCAGAAGTCAGATCTTATCATCTTGGCGGCTAGACCTTCAGTCGGTAAGACTACCTTTGCTCTTGATATTGCGCGTCAGGTTGGTGTCTACTCCAAGGTACCTGTCGGTGTTTTTTCTCTTGAAATGGGTTCTGATCAGTTGGTAGATCGTATGCTGGCTGCACAAGCCGGTGTGGACCTCTGGCGCCTTCGTACTGGTAAACTCACGAGTGAGGGTGAGAATAACGACTTTGAACGTCTTTCTGATGCCATGGGTGTATTAGCTCAAGCCCCTATTTTCATCGATGATTCAGGGTCACTCAATATCATGGAGATGCGTACCATGGCTCGTCGTCTTCAGGCTGAGCACAATCTTGGTCTCATCATTATCGACTACCTCCAGTTGATGGAGGGACGAGCACGCAGCGGTGATAACCGTGTTCAGGAAATATCAGAAATTTCTCGTGGTCTCAAGCAATTAGCTCGTGAGCTCAATATCCCTATTATCGCCCTCTCACAGCTTTCTCGTGCCGTGGAATCACGTCCTGATCAAATACCAAAACTGTCTGACCTCCGTGAATCTGGTTCTATCGAGCAGGATGCTGATGTGGTCATGTTCTTGTATCGTGAAGACCGGGTCAAACCAGACACGCCGAATAAAGGTATCGCTGATGTTATCGTTGCCAAACACCGTAACGGTCCAGTCGGTAAAGTCCAGCTTTACTTCGAAGAAAACTCTACCACCTTCAAAAACCTCGAAAAAATCCACTAAAACAAAATCATGCTCTATCCGAAAGCTTTTCAGTCTCTTATTGCTCATTTTTCTTCACTCCCCTCTATTGGTCCCAAAGCAGCAGAACGTATTGTTTTGTACCTCTTCAAGCAGGACGCGAATAAACTCCAAGACTTCGCAGAAAGCTTTGAGGCTTTGGAGGAACTTAAGAGTTGCACTCGTTGCTTTCATATCGCTGAAGATACACTTTGCACTATCTGTGAAGATTCTCGAAGAGAACAGGATACCATCTGCCTGGTCGAGGAACCACTTGATGTTATCGCCATTGAACGAGCAGGTACCTATCATGGCTTATATCATGTCTTAGGTGGAGTGCTCGAGACCAGTCGCAATGCTACGAATAACCATCTCCGCGTAAGCGAGCTCCTGAAACGTATAGAGGAAGGAGTGACTGAGGTTATTTTAGCTACCAATCCTACCACAGAAGGTGACCTCACAGCTATGTATCTTAAGAAAAAACTCGAACCCTACGACATCAAAGTCACCCGCATCGGTCGAGGAATGGCTACGGGAGGTGATATAGAGTACGCTGATGAGTTGACTCTGAAAGCTGCTCTCCAGAATAGAACTACTGCGTAACAAAAAACACCCTCCGACTACGAAGGGTGTTTTTCTTTAGGCTTTGATGGAAGTAATCTCGAGTTCTGTGTATGGTTGGCGATGACCGAAACGGACGAGGTAACGCTTCTTGGCTTTGTGCTTAATACCCTTGACCTTGTCATGCTTGTCATGAGCAATAATCTTGGCAGCAACAGTATTCTTCAGAGTTGGGTCACCAATCTGTACATCTTTTTCATCACCGATGAAAAGTGTGTCGAGATTGACGGTGTCACCAATCTGACCAGGAAGTTTCTCTACCTTGATCTTCATCCCTTCAGACACTTTATATTGTTTTCCTCCTGTTGTAATAACGGCAATCATAGTCATTTATTCGAAATTTGATACTTGTATATCTTACGCTAAATAGAGCCTCTTGTCAACACTTTATTCAAAAATCCCCTTTACACGCCGGACTCCGGCTGAACTAGCCTCTTCTTTGGTAATCCGGAAGCGCCCAAAGGCCTTGATTTCATCTGTATGAGCCACGTGAGGTCCTCCGCAAAGCTCCTGAGAGTATATCTCTCCATTGGCGCCTATCACCTGGTACACAGTCACTTTTTCGGGATATTTTTCCCAAAAACTTCCCTCTACACCCTGTTCTCTTGCCTCATTTTTATCCATCACAGTCGTGCTGACATGCGCGCTGTTTTCGATTGCTGTATTTACGTAGGCTTCAATTCGATCGAGGACTTCTCTTGGTACTTTCTCACCATGAGTGAAATCAAAGCGGGTGCGCTCTTCGGTGATATTTGAACCAGCTTGGTGAACGTCTTCTCCTAGTTCTTTACGAAGCGCAGCGAGCATCAGATGAGTAGCCGTATGAAAAGCAGTCACTTTGGCACTATGGTTAGCCAAGCCACCTTTGAATTTACCGGCACTGGCCGTACGAGAAAGCTCTTTGTGTTTCTCAAATTCGTCACGGTACTCGAGTTCATTGACGCTAATGCCTTTCTCGATAGCAATCTCTTGAGTCATCTCAAGAGGGAAGCCATAAGTGGTAAAAAGATCAAATGCATCTTGGCCAGAAAGAGTTCCTTTGGTCAGTCTTTTTTCTAGCTCCTTCATACCACGAGTAAGGGTCTGACGGAACTTTGCTTCTTCTCTGTCTATCTCCGCTTCAATGAAATTACTTTTCTCTTTTAATAGAGAGTAGGTCTCTTGGTATGTTGTGACTAATGGAGTGACACAGGAAGAAAGTTTACCTACTTCTATACCAAGTACATCAGCATAGCGAATAGCACGACGAAGTAGTCGACGAAGAACATAGCCTTGATCAGTATTGCTCGGGAGGACACCGTCAGTAATAAGAAAAACGCTTGCTCTCATGTGATCCATCAGAACACGAAAGGCGTAAGTGTGTGCATCATCCTGACCATAGACTTTACCACTGAGGAACTCGATGTGTGCACGCAAGTCGTCAAAAATATCGCCCTTGAACATATCTGGCTCATTCTGAACCGCTGCCATGAAGCGTTCTAGTCCACCACCGAAGTCGACGTTTTGCTGTGCAAGTTTTTCGAATCCGTTCTCAGTACGCTTATACTCCATGAAAACGTTATTGCCAATCTCCATGAAACGGCCACAATCACAGTTGACATGACAAGGCTCATCTTTCCAAGGAGAAACTTCGTGGAGGCCTCGCTCTACTCCGAAATCCCAGAACATTTCTGTATCTGGACCACCAGGCTCTCCAACAGGCATATTACCTGGTACGCCAGCTCGACTCCACCAGTTCTTGTTTTCATCGTAGTAGAAAATATGTTCATTTTCTTTGATGCCTTCAGTTTCTGAGTCCTCACCTATGTTCACTATCATTCCTACCTGAGCAAAAAGTTGTTGCCACAATTCAGCTGAAAAAGTGTCCTTGGGGATGCCAAGGTCATCATTTCCGCGAAAACAAGTAAAATAAAGATGCTTAGGATCAAGACCAAGCTCTTTAGTCAAAAAGGTCCACATCCAGTTGATCTGCTCTTCTTTGAAGTAGTCTCCGAAAGACCAGTTACCAAGCATCTCAAAAAAAGTCGTGTGGCGGTTATCACCAACTTCCTCGATATCCTGAGCACGGAAGCATTTCTGAGAATCAGCAATGCGCGTACCCTCTGGATGAGGAGCGCCCAGAAGATACGGTACGATCGGCTGCATGCCAGAGCCCGTGAATAATGTGGTCGGGTCGTTCTCTGGTACCAAAAGAGCTGAAGGTACGATTATGTGATTTTTGGCTTGAAAGTAAGCGAGGTATTTGGCACGAATATCGTTAGCATGCATAAAATAGAGTCTCAAAAGTGTCCCCAGTATAGCTATTTTTTCCCTTCAAAGCAAGAGAAAGTATTAGAGTCTGATGCCTTTAATATGAGTGTGAAGGCGTCTGATTTCCTCTTCAGTTTCGAGAAGAAGTTGTCTTAACTTGGTTCGCTCAGCTTTATTTTTATCAAGTTCTTGCTCAGCGCGAAGCAGGGTAGTACGTAAAGTACGTTCGTCTTGCGTTAATGCTTGGTCACGTACGACAAGATGACGCTTATTCTCTTCTTTGATAAGCAGTTCGTTTTCGAGTTGATGAAGTTGTCTTTTGGCTTCTGGAGAAAGCATAGAGGGTTACTATTCTGTGATGACGATATCTACTCGAGCAGTGCTCTTCGGAATACTTGTACCAAACCACTTCGGTTTGAAATCAAGCTCTACCTTCTGCACACCAGGATTTTCTCCTAAGAAGGCTTGGATGCCTTCAGCGTTACGGCCAAGGAGTTTCAACTTAATAGCATCACTATCAATCACGGCTCGCTTATGAACGAGAGCATGTAGACGAATACCTACTGTGGAGTCTGTAAAATTCGGCGTTATCTCTCCATAATCAAGGTCTATCCGAGTGACTTCTAGACGAATGCCATTACTTTCTTTTTGAGCAGCAGCTTCGACTTTTTGCTTGAGCATGTTTTCTTGGACAAGGAACGCTTTAGCCTTGTAGGTACGTTCGTACTCGAAGGTCTCTCCCTTCAATCCTTCCTTTGGTCGATTACCAGAATCTTGTGGAGTTAGCTCGAGACTTTCTTTGAGGAAAAACTCTCCTGGGACACGGCTATTCTCCAAGTCAGCGATAAAAGCGCTCTCGGCTTGTGCGCGAGCATCAGCCTCTGCTTTATCAAGATCAGCTCTGGCTATAGCGTGCACTTCTGAACCGCCTGTTCCACCACCTGCCATTGACTTGGTTGATTTACCAGTGATTTTATCGAACTTTGGAGTTCCTTTGAAGCCAGGGATGGTGAAAGAAGTGGCGTCAATATTGTATCCTTCCCCTGCCTGATCAGCGATGACATTGACTTCAATCGCTCCTGGTGTAGTCGTTTTCCCCGGAATAGTGGTACTCTTCTCGAGGCGGAAGATCTTACCGTCTGAAGTTTCGAAACGTGTGGTGGCAACAAGAGATTGGGGTTCAGCACTAAAGTCATTATAGATAACTAATGTGCCGTGAGCCTTCTCAGTAGTAGAAGCACTCGTATCTGTCGCTGTTCCAGTCACTTTGATGGGAATATCTCGCTCCAAGAGACGGACTTGCGTGGCATCGAGTGCCTCTCCCCCACTTGTTACTCCTCGAAGAGAGCTCTCTATTTTCTCTTCGGTAGTGTATGGAGTTATCTTGATAGTTACTTTCGGAAAGAAAAGATAAGCAAGTAGTAATCCAACTGAAAGAAACGAAATAACACCAAAGAAATAGAGAAGTTTCTTGGCACTACCATGTACGACTGGCGATGCTGGTTTAGGAGGCTTTGGTTTAGGTGGCACTGGCACTGGCTTTGGGGCTTTGGGCGCTACCTCCTTCACTGGAGCTGATGTTTCTTTCTTGGATCCAAAGAAATTCTTCAAGAGTTCTTTTTTCTCTCCGTTGAGTGCCTTGGTTGGAGCGGGTGCTACCTTAGTCAAAGTTGGCACTGGTGGTTTCGGAGGTACTGGAGCACTTGGTTGAGGGTAAAAAGAGGGTATACTCGCTTGAGGATCGCTACTCTGTGTTGATGTAGGAGTCTGAGGCGGTAAAGGCGGAGTAGCTCTTATTGGTGTGATATCTGGAGTAACTTGAGGCGGTTTTGGAAGACTTGCTTCTTGCGTACGCAATGAGTTCAATCCTGGTGGTCTTTCTGGTGTAACATTTCTGATGCGAAGTTTTTGGATAGGCTTTGGCGCTGGAGCTACTGGTGCAGTTGGAGTCACTTCTATTGGAGTTGGTGGTACAGGAATTTCCTCAGCAGTTTTTGGTGGCTGACTAAAAAAACTACTACTCCCAATAGCCTCTGCCTTAAGATGAGGAGTCGTCTCCTGTTGGAGGAGTTCTTCTGCTCGCTCTTCAATAGCGGCATGCTGCGTGTCTTCAGCACGGAGTTCTAGATGGTTGGCTTTTTGGGCAAACTCATCTGAGTAGGCTTCCGTCTTGATACCAGCCTTCTCAGCCAACATTCTCCCGACCTCATCCTGAGTGACAAGAATAATGGTCTTGTTCATCTTCTGAGCTTCTTTTTGGAAAAGACGAAGATTGATAATGCTCTGGAGAATCAATGCTCGTTTTGGAAAGACAAAGTAATTTTCGGCGTCTTCCGAATGACGAAGACGACCGATAGCACCGATGATTTCCTCATCACTTTCGATGTAAAATATTTGAGCCATATCTGTTTTTCTATTATACCGCCTCTGAGCTTTTCGAGTAAATTAGTTCTTGTCAATCTGCTGCATACTCTTTCGCAAAATACTTGAGAGCATTTTTTCTTCCTCGATGTGATCAAGAAGAGCGAGGTTGGCGAGGCCAATTGGGGTAATATCCTGAGGATTATTCAGTTCGCCTGTAGCATCACTGATACGGATAATATCTTGTGGCTGTAAATAACTGACCTGGGGCTTCTTAGAGAACGGAAGAGTCTTCACCCACTCTTCGCTCAAGAGAGCTTCACGAATACCAGGAAGGGCTGACCCTCCCCCACACAGAAAGATGCGTGATGGCAAGAGATCACTTTCCGCAAACTCCATGAGAGAGAGCTCAATACCTCCAAGCCACACTCGACAGTCGTCAGCAAAGATGGATTGGATCTGAGCGGTTTTGGCTGCATCAAGTTGTCCAAGGGAGTACTCGATCTTGAGTTTCTCGGCCGTCTCAAAAGAGACATTGAGTTCTTGGGCGAGACGCTTAGTGAAAGCTCGCCCACCTAAGGCAAACATCTTGGTGCCTTCAAGGCCTCCATTACGAATAACAGCAATATCACTTGTGCCTCCACCAATATCGATAAATATCGCACTGAAATCAAGCATATCCTCTACTTCGATAGAACGAGCAACAGCATATGGTTCAGCTGCAATAGAAAGTAGATCAAGGTCAAGTTCGTCAGCTATTGTCTGAAGTGCCCCCAGATGAATCATAGGCGCATAGGCATTGAAGACGCTCATAGAAACATCTTTACCCTGAAAGTTGACTGGATTGGCCACGTGATACCCATCAATACGCACATCTACAATAGCAGCGTTAATAAGCTTCACCTCAATATCTGACTGCCCTGTCTCCCAAGCAAGCTGTCTTTTGATGCGTTCGTAGGCTTTCTCTTGAACTTTCTGGATGATCATCTTGAGTTCCGGAGTACCAATACGTATCTCTGGATTGACTCTCTCATAATGCACAGTCGTCGTAGTACCCTTCACGAGCTCTCCAGCAATACCGATAATACTCTGCTCGACTCGCTTCACTCCTGCTTGTTCCTTAGCAAGTTTGATGGCTTCACGTGAAGACTCGATTACTCCGCTGATATCAGAGACAGCTCCACTTTGCATGTTACCCGCCTTCTGAAAGGTACGACCAACACCAATAACCACCGCATGATTTTGGTCACTATCGACACGAAAAATAAGCGCTTTGACGATTTCGGTACCGATATCGAGCGCAAGAAAAAGATTGGCTTCTTGTTTCCAAGAAAAGCGTGAAAACAATCCCATATGCTCTTTATTATACCATCATTGGGAGTGTTTTTCTAGCAAGAAGGAGCGGCTACAGTGTGATAGTAGACTCAATCAAAAGAGACTTGGTGGCTCCATAGTTCTGAATAACTGAAACGCTGTTTTTGATACCCCAGCGAAGTGCTTCTTCGACTGAGTGCTCATGAAGAACTGCGGCGAAAAAACCAGAAGCAAAAGCATCGCCAGCTCCCGTACTGTCTTTCACTTTGGCTACATGTGGGGGTACCATACTGTAAGAATTTTTCTCATCTGAAACCCAGGCCCCACGTGCACCATCCGTGAGAGCGATATACTTTGGTCCGAAGGTATGTAGAGCCTGCAAGATATTCTCTTCGCTTTGGTGAGCATACTCTACACCAAGAAGAAAGATAGCCTCATCGTGATTAAGACAAAGTACCTCTGAGTGCCGGATAAGATTTTTCATGAACTCAGGGTCTTCTTTAAGATTGTGTTGACCCGGATTGAGAGCGATCTTGAAGCCAAGTGTGGCTTGAGACTGAAGAATCGTAGTGATGTTTTTCTTCCAATCACCGTTTAAGGCAGAGACAAAGACCCACTCGCTTTTTTTGAGATTGTCTTCTTCTACGAGTAGTCTCTCATTAGCATCACGATTATGAAAAATAGTGCGTTCGCCTGTCTGAGTGAACACCAAGATAGCGGACAGATCAGATGGAGTATTCGGAAGACGAACCAAACCATTAAGAGCTACGCCTTCTTTCTTGAAGCGTTCGATTAGTCTCACTCCCAAGTCATCATCACCGACTCGACTGACTATTTTCGTACTGATACCGAGACGAGAAAGTCCGATAGCTACATTAGCTGCCACTCCACCAATATCCTCATAACGGTCTTCTACCAAGACTTTCCCCCCAAGAGGGAACTGGACCTTATGCGGAGCAAGCTCATCCTCAGGGGTATCGACAAACTCACCTACACTATTTGGGAAGAAGATATCCTGAGAAACTGAACCGACGCAGGTGACTCTCACTTTTGTTTTTGATGACCACATAGTTTTAGGCTTGTTGGGTTTGTTCCCAGATAGCAAGAAGACGATTGTACTTAGTGATACGTTCTCCCCGTGAGAGGGAGCCAGTCTTTATATACTCAGCCTGCGCACCATAAGAAAGATCCGCTATGAAATCATCAATAGTTTCACCAGAACGGTGAGAGACTATGCGGGCCATACCAGCCTCTTTGGCACGGCTCATACAAGCTAAGGTCTCTGAAAGAGAGCCTATTTGGTTGGGCTTGATGAGGATAGCATTACAAGCACCTATCTCAATGCTCTTCTCAAGGCGTTCGATATTGGTCACGAGTAAATCGTCTCCTATTAGAAGAGGCTTCTTACCCCACGAGGCATTTTCTCGCTCGAGCTTTTCTTTCATGACTACCCAACCACTCCAGTCTTCTTCGTACAGCCCATCTTCGAGAGAAACAATGTGATAATTTTCTATCCACTCTCGATAGAGGTTTATGATACTTTCACGCGTCAAAGAGACGTTCTCTGGCTTCAGGTAGTACTGCTCTTTATCGTGGTCATAGAATGAGTCAGCAGCTACATCAAGGTCAAGAAAAATATCCTTACCAGGTGTATACCCAGCAGCGGTGATGGCTTCGTGAAGCAACTCAAGCTGACGTTTGTGACTCTCTACACGAGGAGCGAAACCTCCCTCGTCACCAACGCTCGTGGCAAAATTTTCTCTTGCGAGGAGTTTCTCGAGGTGATGAAATACCTCACTACCAGCACGGAGTTGGTCTGGGTAAGTAGCGATGCCTGATGGTACTAGTTTGAATTCTTGGACAGAAAGACCTGAGTTACTGTGCTTACCGCCATTGATGATATTGAAAAGCGGAATAGGAAACTGTGTACTCTCAAGCGAAACACGACTCAAACGAGCGATGTACTCATAAAGCGGTATACCAAGTGAAAGTGCAGCTGCTCTGGCTACAGCGAGAGAAACACTCAGGATAGCATTTGCACCCAAACGAGACTTGTTCGGAGTGCCATCAAGATCGCGCATAGTTTGGTCGATGGTTTCCTGTTCGGTCACCTCCATACCAGTAAGTGCTGCTGCTATCTCAGTATTTACATTATTGACTGCTTGGAGCACACCTTGACCAAGATAGCGCCCTTGATCACCATCACGAAGTTCGATGGCCTCGAATGTTCCTGTGGAAGCCCCCGAAGGGACACTCGCTACTGCGCGAGTTCCATCCTCTAAGATCACAGTGGTCTCAAGGGTTGGGTTACCGCGTGAATCAAGAATCTCTTTGGAGGTAAGGGTTGTGATTTTGGACATAGTATTTTGGTTACAGATATTAGGAAGTACGGAGAGCGAGAAGACCTGGCATTTCCTCGTTACTCAAATATGAAAGCATTGCGCCACCGCCCGAAGAAACAAAACTTACCCGAGAAAGAGCATTGGCTTGCTCAAGAACTGATAAACTCTCCCCTCCACCAACGACCACTTCGGCCTTTGATTCAAGAATAGTGTGCATCAAGACATCCGTACCGATATTGTATGGTTTTTCTTCAAACTTACCCATTGGACCATTCCAGACAATGGTGCGTGCCATTTTCAAAATCTGACTATAATACGCAATGGTCGTGGGACCAATGTCAAATCTCTCTTCACCATTAAAATCCTGAGGAAGAAGCACTTTAGGGCCAAACTCTATTTTTTGATCAAGAGCTTCATTGGCGACCATACCACCCACCAATACACAATCATATGTGGCTTCAAAAGCTTTGATAAGAGGAAGCTTTGTCTCTATCTTGGCTCCGCCAATAAGGGCCACTGCTGGACGCTCAGGAGTGAAACGTACTGAATCAAGTTCACGAAGCTCGCGAAGAATATGAAGACCCGCAAAAGCTGGTAAGAGATGTGTCACTGCTACCGTAGAGGCATGCGCTCGGTGACAAACACTGAAGGCTTCATTGATGTAGTGCGTGAATGGTTCAGTCAGTTTAGCGGCAAAGGAAATATCATTCTTTTCTTCTCCTGGATGAAAACGAACATTCTCAAGAAGAAGAAGCTCGTCTGTTGCAAGAGCATCGAGTGCCTTCGCTACCTCTGGACCAATACTTGCTGGTACGAAGACAATCTTTCGTTCAAGGGTAGTTGCAACAGAATTAACCAAAACTTTGGTAGAAAATTCTTCTTTGACTTGCCCGTCTGGTCTACCAAGGTGTGTCAGGAGAGCTATTTTTACACCAGGGAACTGAGCAAGATACTCTAGAGTGTCTTTGACAAGAGCAATACGAAAATGCTCCTCTGTACTACCAATCGTCGTACGTTCAATGTTGAAGTCTACCCGAAGACAGATACGGGCATTAGTGAAATCTACCCCCTGAATACTGCGTATATCCATGCAAGAATTTTTATATTTTAACTAAAGTGCCACCTATGAGCGGCACTTCCATTATACACCCATTCCGAGGATAGCCACTATGGCTCCGATGAGTGATGTAATAGCCGTCACGATCCAAGCTCGCATGACAATTTTCGGCTCAGGCCATCCCTTAGCCTCAAAATGGTGATGGAGTGGCGCAGCAAGAAATACCTTCTTACCACGATATTTTTTGGAGAGAATCTGGATAGCGGCACTACCGGATTCAAGAATATAGATGAAGACAATAATGAAAAGTGGCAGAACAGAATTAGTGAGCATAGCCACTACACCAAGAGTCGTCCCAAGAGAGATAGCTCCTGTATCGCCCATAAAGAAACGTGCTGGATAGATATTGAACCAAAGAAAGGCAAGGAGAGCTCCAGAAATAGCTGCACAGAAGGCGCTGAGGTCCATTTTGTTTGCAGCAAAAGCAATGAGAGAAAATGATCCAAAAGCAGCCAGAAGAACACCTGCATTCAAACCATCAAGGCCATCCGTCTCATTGGATGATATGGCGGTAAACAGAATCACAAAGATAAAGAGCGGAACATACCAGAAACCAATCATATAATCTCCTACAGCCGGTACGTGTAAAACATCCCAACCAAGCTTAGAGTAGAACCACCATGAGCCAGCTAAAGCAATGACGAATAACCACCAAAACCGAAAAGCAAACCGCATACCACCACCCTTATTACTCCCTTTTCCTCGTACACTCATATAGTCGTCGAAAAGGCCGAGAATACCAGCCGTCACCAACACAAAGAGAGGAAGCCATACTTGAGAGCGCTTGAGAAAATCAAGGCGAGCGATAAAGTTGGTATCTGTCCAAGTAGCAATCAATGGAAAAAGATAGTGCGATGCAAAAACCAGAATCAATACCGAGAACCATACAATAACTCCTCCCATTGTTGGGGTACCATTTTTCTTGCTATGAAGCGTACTGACCACTGTCAATTTATCACCATCAACCGAATTCTCTTTGATTTTGATGCCTATTTTGTATCGGTAGAGTATATTGGTCCAGAGTGGTGTAAGTGCAAAAGCAAGAATAAAACTGAGAAAACCAGTCGTGAGCACCTTCAAGATATTCAAGACAATGGGAATTTCTTGAATCTGCGCTACCGGAATACCTGAGGTTATGGTTACCATAAATATGATGTGATTATATATTGCTATTTCCACTCATGAGCCTGGAAAGCCCAGCCGAGCATGCTCGGCACGCTATTCCAACGATCTTGATCATCAAGAACTACCGCCACTACTTTTCTCTCCCCTTGGTTATCACTCACTGCTGCCATAAGAGAATACCCTGCCAGCGGCGTGAAACCTGTCTTGGTGCCAAGAAGATTCGGGATTTGACCTAAGAGTTTATCGGTATTACTAATATCATGAGTCTTGGTGCCATCTACAGACGAGATAGTCTCACTCTGTATACGCATAATATCCCAAAGTACCGGATACTTCAAAGCCTCTACCGTAATGCGTGCAATATCATGAGCGGATGAATAACAGTCCTGCTCATGGCCATCTATCTCTAATCCAGAAGGTGTACAGAAGTGAGAATCATTCAGCCCTAGTTCTTTTGCTCGACGGTTCATCAAATCTACAAAGACTTGCTCTGATCCTTTACCAACATGAATACCGAGAGCGGTGATAGCATCATTGGCACTATTCATGAGCGCGGCCTTGAGTAAATCCCTTACACGCACTTTTTCTCCAACTACAAGCTGGTTACCTATGCACATTCCCGTATTAGGACAACCAACTCGAGTCCCATCTACATTTAAGGCCTCTTCCGTGATAGTCACTGGTTCATCAAGATTTTTGATGTTCTCAATTACGAGAAGAGCGGTGAAAACCTTCGTCAATGAAGCAATCTGCCTCTGCTGATGAGCATTTTGTTCAAAAAGAATTTCTCCTGATCCCGCGTCAAGGATAACAGCAGCATGAGCAGTTGGAACTGCATAGGTGCCATAACCAGGGATAAGAATGGGCTGATACCCAGCTGCTTTTGCTCGACTTTCCTGAAGCCAAGGTGCCACATTCGAGTCTTTATACGCCACCTTTTCAAATCGACTTTTCTTACCAATGAGTTGATCGAAAAACTTGATAATACTCACTTTGTAAATATTGTCATTTGGTACCACAAAAAAGACGCTCCCTGCTATAACAATGGCAAGAATAATCTTCTTCATACTTTAGACAACTGGATGCTCCTCAGAAGGTAATGCTGTGTCCTCAGGCTGTTCACTTGCGAGAGCCTGCTTGACTCGTTCATCTTCCCGGAGTTTGAGATAATCAGGTAACTCCTCGATAGAGCTTAATCCGAGTGTCATTAAAAATGATGCTGAAAGAGTATAGACATAACCTCGTAAATTACTTGGATTACCTTCACGCTCAATCAGTTCTCGAAGAAGAAGGTTGCGCAATGTAAAGCTGCAATTTACTCCACGGATAGCTTCAATTTCTGGGCGACTGACTGGCCCTCTGTAAGCGATAATAGCCAACACTTCCAGTTGAGTCTTAGTGAGGTTTTCTTGGAGCGTCTCCTTGGTCAGAAGTTCAATCAAAGGTGCTTGTTCTGGTTTGGTCGTGAGACTGACTTGATCTTTATGAAACAATAAGTGCAAACCAGACTCAGCACTTTCTTTGTAACGAAGGGCGAGCTTAGCAAGCTCTTCCTTGAGTAAAGCAACTTCTATATCCAAAATGCCAGCCAGTTTCTTCTCACTGACTGGTTCGCCAGCCACAAAGAGAATACTCTCGATAGCGGCCTGTATGTTTCTTTCTTCAGATGGGTTCATAGGGTTATTTCTCTACGAGTAAGGGTTATATGACTAGCCACTCTCTCTTGCTTAGCATGGATGAAACGTTGTTTGACGAGCTCGAGTACAGCTAAGAAAGAAACAATAACATCCAAACGCTCAGTCGTACTCCCCAAAAATTCATGAAAACTCATCTCTACTCGTTCAGTCAAATGCTTCTTGAACTCTAAGATACGTTCTTCAAGGGTGACGATAGTAAGTAATTCTTTCTCTGGCAAGACCACAAGAGGCTCAATAGTACCAAGGACACCTAAGAGAGCATCGTGAAGATCGTTGACATCAATATCATTCGGTGGGTAGTAGACGCTCTTGAAACCAAGAAAACTTTCTCGAGCAAACAGAGCATTTCGTTGACTGAAAAGTGTCTCAAGTTTTCTTGCTTGCTCTCGATAGATCTGGTACAAACGCAAATGTTCTTCAAGGTCATGGATAGACTCCTCCTCTTCCTCAGTAAAAGTCAATACTGGTAGCAATGCTCGCGACTTGATAAGGATCAATCGTGTAGCGATTGAGAGAAAGCCGGCTAAGTTCTCAAGCTCTATATTTTGGTTGTTATCAATGTACGCGAGAAATTGGTCGGTAATTTTGGCAAGAGAGACTTCGGTGATGTCGAGTTTTTCACGCTCAATAAGCTGAAGCAAGACATCGAGTGGTCCCTGAAACTGTTCAAGTTCAAAATGATACTGTTCTACGCTCGGCATGAGTTTTTCTTTGTAGGGACTTCTTTTACTTTATCAAAAGCATTTTAGCATTAATAGAATGCCTTGAAAAGACTCTCAGAAGAGCTCTTAGAGAAGAAAAGCGAGGAAAAACCCAGCGAACAATACCCCTGCGCAAAGATACAAAAAGACTCCCAGAGGGAAGAAAAGAAAGAGCACCAAAAGACCTACGGTAGCTACGATATTCGCCACTGGACGAGTGGTGCGAAAGAAAGCAATGAGATCAGTATCGTCAGCATCAACCTGTTTGTAGAAATACGAGTCTCTAAGCACTTCTACCCCAGCAATACCGACCCGCGTCATGAAGAGGAGCCCTGCTAACCAGATAAAGTTTGGCTCAGCAACCAAGGTGAGTCCAGCCGTAGCTAGTGCAGCGATAAAGAGAGATACGATGAGTAATTCTTTCTCTCCCCTGCGACGGTCAGCCCAGATACCCAATGGGTATTCGATGAGGACAAATGGAATGAGCATGATAGTGAACAATACTCCGATTTGCTCCCAAGTAACACCAATATCAAGCAGATGAAGGGGCATATAGACAATCATCAAAGCATAAAAAAACTCCATGGCCATAGAAATGCCGTAGATGACTCGAAGCTTCTTTCTCCCCCATATTTCTCTGATGCTATGAAATAAGCGTATCTCTTGATGGATGGCGTGATTATCATTGCGAAAGGCAATGAGCGCATAGAGAAAAGCAAGCGAGTACCCCACTGTCAAAACAAAGAAAACTCCTGCATACCCATAATCCGTCAACACCAGTACCGAAAGGAGAGGCGCTAACAAGGGACCAAGGTTCATCAAGGTCAGGTTGAGACCACGGATATGACCAGACATTTCATCGCTAGAATAACTCTCTAGAAGAATATCAAGTGCAACATAGGCTCCATTGACCACCACGATGAAGCCAGCTGCGAGCACGACTGTTCCCCAAGAAAGATTGAAGTGGGAGAGGAGGACGCTCAAAAGAATAGCTAGTCCCAAGAAAAGATAGAGTGTCCGCGACTGACCAAGACGCCTGATAAGCACATGGAAAAAAAATAGGAGAAAAAAAAGAAAAACGAACGTACCGAGATAGAACCAGGCAACCCCCTTTTCTCCAGTCAACGGTGTGATATAGGCTGAAAGGATGTAGACCAAAAAAGCATCAAGGAAACCAAGAGCAAAGATAGTCAAATTGAGTTTTTTGAGTTTTTGTTTTTTGTGAGGTGACATAAGTATATTCTAGCACTCCACCATGAAGAAAACTATTTCACGCAGCCAGCTACATAGCCAGATGCTTTGGCAACAGCTTCCGAAGCAAAACAGCGCCGATTTTCCAACTTTATTCTCTTGGCTACTCCGCAAGTCGCTAGATGGTATTTGGTACTATTCTTACTACCGACATACGGACAGTCTTTTTCGACATTAGTATCAGGCACTTGACTCACAGCTGACTCGACATGAGTAGTCACAGTTGTTGAAGGTGAGGCTACGGGAATAGTTGATTGTTCTTTTTTGAGAGATTCTTTTTTGGCTTCATAATCAGGGATATTGATAATCACCTTACCCTGGCTCGTAGCGTGGTCCTTTTGAAAGAAAGTTCCTCCAAGGAACGAGAGACTTGTCATAAGCAAAATACCTATAGCCGGAAGGATTTTACTACCTTTTTCTTTACAAAATTGGCAGATTTGTACCCAGGACATAAAAATTCTAGAGATTTATCTGGTGAAACAATAGCTCTTCAAGAGCTATTGAGAGCAAGTGCTCTGTTCCACTGGACAGGTTGACATTAAGTTAAGATATGCTATACTCTTCAAG
This sequence comes from Candidatus Moraniibacteriota bacterium, assembly GCA_041910335.1. Classification (GTDB taxonomy): domain Bacteria; phylum Patescibacteriota; class Minisyncoccia; order Moranbacterales; family UBA1568; genus UBA1568. Next base: position 7,646 of record JAYRRF010000035.1, on the reverse strand, counting down.
TATACCCCTTCGGAGGTCTTTTTTCTAGACTATAAGAGGGCAATCAAATAGATTTAAACTCACGTAAGTTGTAACAGCTATGGCACACAGAAAAGCCGGTGGATCCACCCAATTAGGCCGTGATTCGATATCCAAACGTCTTGGGGTCAAAATCTACGGTGACCAAAAAGTCAACGTCGGTAACATCATTATCCGTCAGCGTGGCACCAAATACCACCCAGGAAACAACGTCAAGCGCGGTGAAGATGATACCCTCTTCTCACTTATTGATGGCATTGTGAAGTTTCAAGCCAAGAAAGTCCGCAGCTTCACTGGTGCCCTCGAAGAACGCATGTTTGTAAGCGTTGTCCCTCACGAAAGTAAGTAAGATTCTACGCTCTCTTTAAAAAAAGCCCCTTACTGCAGGTCATAAGCCTGTCGAACGGTAAGGGGCTTTTTTGTTTCGCTACTTACAAGCCCTCACGAAAGCCTGAAAGAGTGGGTGTGGATGAAGGAGTGATGACTGGAATTCTGGGTGGAATTGGGTAGCTAAGAAGAATGGATGCACGCTCTTCGGCAACTCTGCTATTTCCATCAAACGGCCGTCTGGTGAGGTACCCGAGAAGACCAATCCTTTGCTCATGATGCGCTCGATATAGTCAGGATTGATCTCGTAACGATGTCGATGACGCTCAAGGACTTTCTTGGTCTTATAAGCTGCTTCAGCCTGTGTACCAGGCTTGATTCTAGCTTCGTACTGACCAAGTCTCATCGTAGCTCCATAGTCCTTTTTGGCAAGCTTTTCTTTCTGCTCTGGCATGATGTCTACGACAACATGGGGAGCTTTCGCATCTACCTCTGCCGTGTGAGCTCCTTTCAGCCCGACAACATTACGAGCATATTCGATAACCATGAGTTGCATACCATAACACAATCCAAAATACGGAATCTTATTCTTACGCAGGTACTCGATGACCTTAATTTTTCCTTCAATACCTCGACTTCCGAACCCTCCTGGGATGAGTACGCCTGCATAGTTCTTGAGTCGTTGAAACGCTTTTGTATTACTCTCGAAGTCCGTACTATCAAGCCAGTCGAGCTTGAGAGTCACCCCTTCTGCTGAGGCAGCGTGCTTCAGGGCTTCGATAACACTAATATAAGCATCAGTAAGAACATAATCACCTGTCTTGAAGTACTTGCCGACGATAGCTATCTGAACTTCTTTCTTAGCACTCTTGAGCTTTTTGACCTGCTTCGCCCAGGTACCATCATTCTCTTTCTTGGCTTTGAGATCAAGTTTTGCAAGTACTAGGTCACTAAGATGGTCACGCTCAAAGTTGGTCGGCACATCATAGATAGTTTCGACATCTGGAGCACTGATCACATCTTCAGTACGGACATTACAGAAGATAGCTATTTTTTCTTTGCGCTTCTCATCGAGTGGCTTATCCGCTCGGGCGATAATAAAGTCTGGCTGGATCCCAGTACCATTGAGCGTTCGCACCGCATGTTGAGTTGGCTTCGTCTTCATCTCACCTACTTTGGATGGAGTCGGTACATAGCTCACCATGACGGTAATAACGTCATTAGGATTCTCTATCTTGAGCATACGGACAGCCTCAAGGAAAAGAATGTTCTCATACTCACCCACCGTCCCCCCTATTTCTATAATGGCGATATCAGCCTTATTCTTTTCTACTGAGTGCTTGATGCGGCTGATCACTTCTCGTGGGATATCTGGTACCACCTGAACACAACGCCCTTTGTACTCAAGGTTGCGTTCCTTCTCAATCACCGTCTTATACACCAAGCCCGTCGTCATGTAGTTGCCCCTGTCGAGAGTGATATCCATAAAGCGCTCGTAGTTACCCATGTCCTGATCAGTCTCATATCCATCAGAAAGCACAAATGTCTCTCCGTGCTCGGTCGGATTCATCGTCCCAGCGTCGACATTGATATATGGATCAATCTTAAAAGCAGTGACATTAAAACCCCTTGCTTGCAAGATATTGCCGAGTGACGATGTAGTGATACCTTTTCCTACTCCACTCATTACTCCACCCACAACAAAAATATAACGCGGTCGTGTAGCCATAAAAATGTTCAATAAAGGGAAAGAGCCACAGCTTTCACTGTGACTCTTTGTTAAATTACATTGTTTTCAGTATAGCAGTCTTTTGCTATTGCGCAAGAATATTGACAGTCACCTTAGCGGTCTTTTTGCCAAGAGCGATAGATACCTCATGCTCACCAACGGTCTTCAGAGGCTTCGGAAGAGCGACCATATCGATGCTTACTTCTGGAGCAAGTTCATGGAGAGCTTCAGTCACTTCTTTGGCACTCACTGATCCGAAGAGCTTACCATCCTTAGCCTGAACAGAAATAGCTACCGTCTGACCATTGATTTTCTCAAACAACTCACCAAATTGAGCTTCATTGGCAGCCTCTTCAGCCTTGAAGCTTGCTACGAGACGTTCTTTGTCCTTGATAGCCTGTGGAGTAGCCAAAACAGCCAACCCCTCTGGAAGGAGGAAATTAAGACCATAACCATTTTTGACTTCGACGACATCACCTCTTTTACCGAGGCTTTTGACATCACTGGTGAGGAGTACTTTCATAGCAGAAATAGATAATTCATTACGTATCTAGTGTACTGAATCCAAGCCATTTTGGCAACTTTCTGCTACTTAATAAGCATTGAATCCCCAAATGAGTAGAAAGCAAACCTCTCTCGAATAGCCTCTTCGTAGAGGCTCATCACTCCCCTTTTACTCCCTTTATGCTTGAGAAAGGCATCGACAAGAAGCATCAGTGAGGTCTTAGGCAGATGGAAGTTGGTGATGAGAATATCGGTCATCTGGAAGTCATATGGTGGATAGATGAAGATATCAACTGGCCCAGCATACTCTTTGGCTACACCATCTTTACTAATAGCCTCCAAAGTGCGTGTCACCGTCGTCCCAACCGCTATAATAGTTCTCTTGTTTTCTTTCGCTTGATTGAGCTTCTGAGTAGTCTCCTGTGATACTCCCACATACTCCTTATGAAGCTTCCCTGTTTCAAAAGCCTGCTCACTCAGGGGTGCAAATGTTCCCAAGCCGACATCAAGCGTCAGAGTGGTTTCCTCGATACCCTGAGCCTCGAGGCTCTCAAACACTCGCTCCGTGAAATGTAGTGAGGCCGTAGGAGCAGCAACAGAAGCTCGTACACCTACACCCTTCTTAGCAAAGACTGTCTGATAACGTGCACGAAGATCTCCTTCAGCAAGTGTCGAATCTTCAAGATAATGTGGAATAGGTGTCTCACCATACTGCATCAATAACTCCTGGAGTCGGGTCTGACCACCAGCAACTTCTACAAAGAAAATGTTTTCATCCTGCGCTACCACCTCCAAATATTCGTCATTCGGAAAAAGAAGTTTCTGCCCGACTATCACTTTTCGATCTACAAGCACCGGAATCGGCCGACCCTCTTCAAGCTGGTTGAGAAGGACAAATACCTCTATCTTTCCACCCGTTTCCTTGCGTAGCCAAAGTCTTGCTGGAAGTACTCTGGTTTCATTCAATACGAGGAGGCTACTCTCCGGAAGATAGCGTGCAAGATTCTTAAAGGTGTCGAGGGTGACAGTGTCTGCCTGAGTATCATAAACAAAAAGACGAGCCTCATCTCGAGGCTCTACCCCTACCGTACGAACAAGCTCTGGAGGTAAGGTGTAATCATATTGTTCTACATCTTCCCATCTCATAGCACATGCTGTAGTGGTGGTACTTCGAGGAGTACCAGATCCGTCCCTGGTGATACCTGTAGTAGGAACTCCTCTTCATCTTCCACAGTGAGCGCATCTCCCTTCGTCAGCCTATATTCACCTACTCTCACCTCACCAGAGCGAAGGATAAGATACATTCCTTTACCTGGCCTGATGGCCACTCGCTCCTCACGAGCTTCATCGTACACTCCACGAAAAACTCTCACGTCTTGATGGATAGTCAGGCTTTCGCTTTGACCATCTGCAGAGACAAGAAGCACAAGGGCGTTCTTCTGATGCTCAAAATCAAACTTCTTCTGATCATAGCGTGGCTTAATACCATAACTCCTCGGCTCTATCCAGATCTGAAAGAGCTCTACTGGTACATCACCATGATTATATTCCGAATGAATGACCCCCGTGCCTGCGCTCATCACCTGCACCTCACCCTCCTCTATCACACCTGCTCCACCCGTGCTGTCCTTATGACTCAGTGCTCCGGTGAAAGGGATGGTAATGATCTCCATATTGCTATGCTCATGCTCACCGAAGCCACTCTGCGGCCCTATCCAGTCATCGTTGATGACGCGTAAAGTCCCGAATCCCATTTTCATCGGGTCATAATAGTTGGCAAAACTAAAGCTATAGCGAGTCTTCAGCCAGCCATAATCACCTCCGCCACGTGTGTCACTTGGGATATATTCCATCATAGTTCTGCTACTTCTTGAATATCTTTTTCTAGCACGGTATCATTCTCTCCGAAGAGAAACTTCGTGCGGAATTTTTTGTCCGCCAAGAAAAGTGGAAACCAGTATTGGTCATCGGGCCACATAGTCTCAAAAGGGATAGCATCAAGCGCAAACCACTCCGGCTTCATCTCTTCAGTCTCTACTGGCTCACCTGTATAACTGGTGACCTTAAAGACATGCACTTCAAGTACCTCCTCTGGTCTTTCAGTGCTTTCAAAAAGATGGATACCAACTTTGGTGAAATCTGCGATCTCGATACCGCTCTCCTCTTGCATTTCACGTACCAACGCCTCCTCCAAGCTTTCATTGGGCATTAGTTTACCGCCATACCCATTGTAACGACCAGCACCGAAACCCCGCTTTTTCAAAGCTAATAGGATACGATTTTCCTCCAAAATAAACGCTAATGTCATTATTTTTTTCATAGCGCAGTGTTATTAAATTTCTTTTTAAGTAAGAGTGTATCATAGGCATCGAAAACTCGTTGGTCTTCATTGATCCCAAATGATTGTAAAAAATCGAACAATTCAGCCTGAATAACGCTTGCATCACCTTCTTCAACCAACTTCTCCACCTCAATGAAAACACCGAGGTCAACTACCTCGTCCACACAAAGAGTGTACTCTCCGTATTTTGCCTTGACGCGTGTCTTTTGGATGGTGAGAGCACGCGTAAGACCAAGCTCTTCGAGTATCTGACTCATCACTTCTGTTGAAACTACTTCTGTTTCATACTCAAGCGAAGCAAGTTCTTGGCGTTTTTTCTTGAGGGTGAGTACTGGCTGCTTTCCTGCTTGTTCTCGAATACGCACAAAAATAGCATTTTTATAAAAAGCCTCAATACTCTCCAGATTCTTCACAAAGACATGGTCTGTCTGAATCTGCAAATCACCTAACACAATACCTCTAGCAGCAAGCTTTTCCTCAAGAACAGCTCTATTTTGTATCTGTGCTTTGACTTCTACCTCAAGCATACAATTACTTAATTATTCTCTACTGCATCAATAATTTTTTTTGCTACTGACACAGAGTGCTCTGGTGTAGCACTGATACCCGTCTCCTTGGCCATCATAATACCGTCTGCTCCTTCTAGCACAATACTAGTAAGGTCAGAAATTTCTGCTCTTGATGGAATATAGTAGTCCAACAAGCTATCCAAAATCTGAGTTGCGACAATAACTTCTTTACCTCTCTGCTTTGTCAGTTTAATAATCTTTTTCTGCACCAGACCCAGCTTTTCATATGGAGTAGTCAGACCTAAATCACCTCTTGCGATCATGATAATGTCTGTTTCATCGATGATATCCTTAATATTCTGTATACCGAGTGAAGATTCTATTTTAGAAACTATCTGTACTGTATTGTTGGGATAATATTCATTCAAAACACTCTTGAGCTTGATCAGACTTTCTACACTATTGATAAAAGAAAACGCAACCAAGTCAGGCTGAATATTCTTAAGATTTTGGATATGTGACAAGGTAGCCTCTGTGAGGTGTTCAAATTTATCTACTGCTTGACCAAGATTGACCCCTTTTCCTTCTGGGATGTATCTACTATTAAGAGCTACTGCCACAAAACTATCTGGACTTAGTATTTTAGTGACACGAAACCCAATTTCTCCATCACCAAAACTAATTTCTTCATTTTCTGTGACATAACTACTCACCTCTGCTAAATTAATTGGCACATACTCTGCTGCATCAGGAGATGTTGCACCTGAACGGAATACCACTTCTTGGCCCTGAGCAACCGTGTATTCTCCTCCTGGAAAAGCCCCTAAGCGAATTTTATTGCCTGGTAAGTCAGCCATAATTTTTACTTGACTTTCCAATCCAAGCCTAGTAATAACTTCTTTCGCTACTTGAATTTTCTGTGCCATTTCCTCTGGGCTGCCGTGGGAAAAATTGAAACGTAACACACGAGCACCTGCTTCTAGTATATTCTGAATTTTATCGGCTGAATAAGAATTCTTGGAAATAGTAGCCACGATATACATAGGCTTATATAGAACTTAGTTTTCTCGTCTCTGTATATAATACTCTCATATTTGACAAAAGGCTCCAAGGGAGCCTTTTTTTCTGCTACTGAATGGTGATGACGAGGCACATATTGGTACTGCCAGAGACCGCAAAGGGTACTCCTGCGGTGACTACCAATCGGTCACCTTTCTTCGCGAGCTTGTTTTCAAGAAAAAACTTTGGTACAAACTGGAAAACCTCATCAAAACTCTTAAGTTTCGGAATGAGCATTGGTGTGACATTAGAAGTCAATGCGAGATTTTTGATAGTCTTTTCATGAGGAGTAAGGGCAATAATAGGAGCGTTTGGATTGAAACGCTCTACCAGACGCGCACACTTTCCTGTTTCGGTGAGAGCGACTATATACTTAGCGCGGACATTATTGGCGGTCTTATACACACTGCGACTGATAGAGTCACTCACTGGCATTTCTGGATAATCGATCGTTTCTGGGATTTCATTGGCTTGAGCGACACGAGTCATCACTTCGACTGCCTCTACCGGATACTCACCAAGGGTACTTTCTTCTGAGAGCATAACGGCGTCAGTTCCATCATAGATAGCATTAGCAATATCAGACACCTCTGCACGAGTCGGCACTGGACTGTGAATCATCGACTCAAGCATCTGAGTCGCAGTGATGACTGGTTTTCCAAGAGCATTACACTTATTGATAATCATCTTCTGATAGACTGGTACCAACTCTGTTGGTACTTCGATAGCAAGGTCACCACGGGCCACCATAGCACCATCAGCTACCTCAAGAATAGCGTCGAGGTTATCTATAGCTTCTTGAGTCTCTATCTTGGTGATAATCGGCACATAGTGAGGTGCATTTTTCAGAAGTTTCTTCAAATCAAGCACATCCTTAGCGGTACGCACGAAAGAAAGAGCAACAATATCAATCCCCTCTTCGATACCAAAAAGAAGATCCTTCTTATCCTTGGCAGTGATAGAACTAACCGAAAGATACGCTCCAGGAATGTTGACTCCGCGACGTGGCTTGAGCTCACCGCCAATGATGACTTTGCAAGTAATTTCTGCCCCCTTGATACTGACTACTTCGAGTTTCTTCTTGCCATCATCAAGCATGATGATAGAACCCTTCTTTACTTCTTGAGGAAGTTTAGGGTAATTGATAGAGAAACGAGTT
>JAYRRF010000034.1:0-15543 GCA_041910335.1 Candidatus Moraniibacteriota bacterium | reverse complement strand
GCTATCTATGAGGTGTTGGATATAGATGATGAAATGCATGTTATTATTGCTGATAAGAAGGGTCAAGAAAACGAAGTACGCGACCAAGCAGTGAAGCAAGGAATGATCACTATGAAGCAGGACGGTATTCTGAAAGTATTACAAGGAATTACGACGCTTTCTGAAATTGAACGAGTCACCGAAGGCAATATTCTCATTGATGAAGAGTAGGGTATAAAAATAAAAGCTAGATAAATACACACAACAATATGGACATGAATCCAGAACAAGAACTCAAACGGCTCCTCGGACTTGTTGGTCAACAGGGCGCCTCAGATCTTCATCTTGTCGTTGGTCGTAATCCAATGGTGCGTATTGACGGCAAACTCCATCCCATTACTCAGGAAAAAGTGCTGACCCCAGCGGATACGAAGGCTCTTTCTGATGTACTTCTTACTGAAGACAAGAAGCAAGAATTGCTCTCAGTTGGGCATACCGACTTTTCTTACAACTATGATGACAAGGTACGTTTTCGTACGAATGTATTTCTACAGAAAGGTTATGTCAGCGTGACCATGCGTTTTGTGATGGACAAGTTACGTAATCTTGATGAGCTTTCGGTACCATCGAGTCTCTATGACTTCTCGCAGCACTCACAGGGACTTGTATTGGTGACTGGTCCAGTGGGGCATGGAAAGTCGACAACGCTGGCTGCCATCATTGACTATATCAATAAGAACTACGATAAACATATCGTTACCATCGAAGATCCGATTGAATTTGTTTACAATCAAGACCGTTGTATCATCAATCAGCGAGAGATTGGTCGTGATGCCAAGAATTTCCCGGATGCTCTTCGAGCGATTTTTCGTGAAGATGTGAATGTGGTCCTTCTGGGTGAGCTTCGTGATCTTGAGACAATTAGTACCGCTATGACTGCTGCTGAGACGGGTCACCTCATTTTTGCAACACTTCACACTAACGATGCTGCTCAGACGATAGACCGTATTGTGGACGTCTTTCCTTCACACCAACAAAACCAGATCAGAGCGCAGTTGGCGAACGTACTTCTCGGGGTTATCTCGCAACGCTTGGTACCGAAGGCTGGTGGAGGGCGCGTACCAGCAGTAGAAATCATGTATAAGACACACGCAGTAGAAAATCTCATTCGTGAAAATAAGATTCATCAGATTGATTCAGTTATTGAGACGGGAATGAAAGATGGAATGATTTCTCTTGATAGAGCGCTTTCGGAGTTAGTGATACGTGGTTTGGTTAGTCTCGATGATGCTTTTAATTACTCCAAAAACCCTGACTATTTACGACTTTTGATCAGTAAGAACTCATAAGTATATGAAATTTAATTTTAAAGCAAGAACAGATGCTGGTGAAATAAGAGAGGGTATCGTAGACGCGGTTGATAATGATACCGCTGTGCAGATTTTGCAGCGCAACGGCCTTATCCCAGTAACTTTGGTTGGAGAACAAGAGAGTTCCAATGTCCTTACCAAGGGCTTTGGAAAGATTTGGCAAGGAGTAAGTCAGAAGGAATTGATGGTTTTCTTTCGTCAGCTTGCTACTCTGATTGAGGCGCGTGTGCCGATTGTAGCATCGCTTACCACTATTGCTGAACAAGCGGGGAATGACTATTTTGCTCTTCTTATTCAGGAAATGGCTGATGATGTAGAAGATGGTATGTCATTTTCTGAGGCTCTAGCTAAGAATCCAGACATCTTTTCTTCCTTAACTGTCAATATGATTCGCGCTGGGGAGCTTTCTGGTTCACTGCAGAAATCTATCGATTTTGTGGCAGATAATATTGAGAAAAACTACCAACTCACCTCGAAGATTAAAGGAGCTCTCTATTATCCAATTTTTGTCTTGGCAGTTGCTTTCGTGATTGGATTTCTTGTTGTCACTTTTATTTTGCCGAGAATCACTGTGCTCATCAAAGATCTTAAAGTAGCTATTCCTTGGTATACGACTGCACTTATCAATCTTGGTGATTTCATGAACGCTTACTGGTGGGCAGTACTCATAGGAATCTTCTTGCTGATTGGGAGTTTCTACTATTACCTGAAAACGCCGTCTGGACATGCACAATGGGAGGTGATAGTTCTCAAAATCCCAGTCATTGGGACATTGGCGCAAAATATTTATATTACGCGTCTGGCTGAGAATCTTTCCGCACTCCTCAATAGCGGTATCCCAGTGGTAAGAGCGCTTACCAGTGTGAGTGATGTTATTGGTAACCAGATTTACCAACGTATCGTATTGAAAGCGGCCGAGGAGATTAAGGGTGGTGGAAACATCAGTCAGGTTTTCATCCAGTCAAAGGAGATACCGCCAGTAGTGGCTCAGATGATGCGTATCGGGGAAGAGTCGGGAACACTCGCCAATGTTCTTGAGAGTATCGCGAAATTTTATAATCAAGAAGTGGAGAATACAACGAGAAGTCTCACGACTTTGATTGAGCCGATTTTGATTGTCTTCCTGGGTATTGGTGTAGCTATCTTGGTGGTGGGGGTATTGTTACCGATTTACAATTTGGCGGGTCAGTTGTAGAATAAAGGTAGATCTATACACATAGCTATAGGTAATAAACAAAAATAAAAACACACATATGAAGGAGGTGAGCATATGAAAAAGAATTTAAAGGGATTCACCCTGATCGAACTCTTGATCGTCATTGCCATCATCGGTATCTTGGCGTCAGTTGTTCTCGTTAGTTTGTCGAATGCTCGAACGAAGGCGCAGAAAGCAGCTTTCAAGAGCGAAGTAGCGGCCAAGGTGGGAGGATTTACTTCTGACTGTGACGATAATACTTTAGCAGCTCCAGCAGATACAGGAGTCACTGACTGGGATGCTGCTTTTGCTTCATCTAGTTGCGGATCAACAGGGGATGGAACATTTTCTATCGGCGCAGCACCAGTGGCGACTATCAGTGGTTGTACTGCTGCGACAGTCACAGAAGCCGGAGCAGACTTCACTAGCTGTCCATAGGCAAGTAGAGGTAATTAAAAAAACTAATGTAATAATATGAAAAAGAATCTAAAGGGTTTCACCCTGATCGAACTCTTGATCGTCATTGCCATCATCGGCATCTTGGCGTCAGTTGTTCTCGTTAGTTTGTCGAATGCTCGAACGAAGGCGCAACTCGCTGCCTTTAAGAGCGAGACAGCTGGTGCTGTAGCTGGATTAGTCATTCAGTGTGACACAGCTGCTCCAACACCACCAACAGATACTACTACAACTAACTGGGCTGCCGCTTTGACAGCATCAAGTTGTGGTTCTGCTGGTAGTGGTACTTTCAGTATTACAGCGACTCCTGTGAATACAAGTATTGTCTGTACGGCCACAGTGACCAACACTGGTACCACATATGCTGGGGCTGGTTGTCCATAAGATACCAGTCTTATTTCAGAAAACTCTCCTTCGGGAGAGTTTTTTGTTTGAGGGAAAGACGCTATACTACAGGTATGATGTTTCAACTTAGTTTCTTTATTCTCGGTCTTCTCTTTGGGAGTTTTTTGAATGTGGTTCTTTTTCGTGCAGAGCGGGAGGAGTCTTGGGTAACTGGACGGTCGAAGTGCCTTCATTGTGACCGAGTGCTCTCCTGGTATGAGAATATTCCACTTTTGAGTTACCTCATTCTTGGCGGGAGGTGTCGCTCCTGTAAGGCACACATTTCTTGGCAGTATCCGTTGGTAGAGCTTGCTGCAGGAGTATTGTTTGTCTTTGTAGCAAGAGTCTTTCTCGATCTGAACGTTATCAGTACTTGGTTAACCACGAGTTGGCTGCTGGTACTTGGGATGTTTCTTATTCTTATCTTTGTTAGTGACTGGCAGTCAATGGAGATACCCTTGAGTTACCTTATCGAGGTCAATATTATTACAGCAGTGTATCTACTAGCTCACTTTTTCTTGTTTGAGGGGAGTACGCCATTCTCTGAGACGTCTCTGTCACAGAGCATTATCGGGGCTTTAATAGGGTGGGGCTTTTTCTTTGGACTCGTCTACTTTTCTCGAGAAACCTGGATGGGGTGGGGAGATGTCTGGTTAGGACTTCTGGCGGGGATGAGTGTCGGTTGGCGACCACTGCTTCCTCTCCTCACACTTGCCTTCGGACTGGGGGCAGTGTATGGCGTTGCGCTTCTTCTTGTAAAGGGTAAGAACCTGAAGACAGCTGTACCCTTTGCACCATTTTTAGTGATAGCTATACTCGGTACACTTTTTCTCGGAGCTCTCTATCCAAGTTTATTTTGGTTCGTTCTTTGAGGCATGAGTGTTGTCATGAAGCATCACTTGGTTCAGAGGGTTAATTTCTTGGTAAAATTTGCTATACTACAGTCATGAGTATTTCTTCTAAAACACATCCAAAAAGAAAAGCGTATACTCTTCTAGAACTTCTCGTAGTTACGGCTATTATCGGTATCATGGCATCAATAGTGCTCGTGAACATGGACGCTAATCGGGCCCAAAAACAAATAGAGGCGGGCGGAAGAGATATGACAGGGGTATTTCGTGAAGTCCAGCAATATGCTTTGACAGGGAAGCAATTCGTAGCTAGCTCAACACCGTGTTCTTTCAGGGTAAGCTGGAATGCTGGGTCGAGCAACTATACAGCTACGTATTATTATCGTGATGGCAACGGCAGTTGTGCTTTGAGTAGTGTTATTGCGACTTACACGCTCTCTAATGGAGTGGTTTTCAACAATGGCTCCACAGTGGACTTTGCTGTTCCCTATGGAACCTTGAACTTTGCTGGGAATAGTGTGGGCGCTGAACTTGGTAAGTCTGGTCGGTCTGGGATGGTGTGTGTGTATCAGAATGGTCGTATCGAAAATAGCGTTGATACAACATCTTGTCCATAAGTACACCGTATGAGCACATTCTTTCAGAACAAGAAGAACAAACAACGAGCCTTTTCTCTTGGGGAGGTGCTTCTCGCTGCCTTTGTTTTGTCTGTAGGCCTGACTGCTGCTACGGCTTTAGTCGCTACGAGTGTAGGGAAGACGTATGATAACCGAGATGCAGCTATTGGTGTCGAGCTTGCTCAGGAGGGTATCGAGCTGGTACGAAATGTTCGTGATCAGAATTTTGCGCAAGAAAAAGACGGCATTCCTTCAGGGCAGGGCTTCTCTGGTTTTTCTGAAACTGATAAGCATTGTCGGATGGATTCAAATGAGGATCTTTTTACGTGTTATCCGAGTCAGGGAACACCAGGCACACGATCGTACTACTTGGATGATCCAGCTAGCCCGGCTTCAGGCAGTCGTTATCAGCACACAGCGGCGACCAGGCGTTTCGCTCGTTATATTTACATAGACTACAATGATACTAACAAAAATGCCCGTGTGGTAAGTTATGTTTTCTGGGATTGGACCAATGGAGGGGCGATGCCAGCATTTGTGCCAAGTGACGGCGGAACGAGTAGTTGTACATTGGCTAACAAATGTGCCTTTTCAGAGGTGTTTTTTTCACGCTGGATACGCTAAAGACTATGCAAATGCATTCAACTACAAGAAAAGGATTTAGTTTGGTGGAACTTCTTATCACCCTGTTTATTTTTGGAATTCTCATGATCGGGATAGCTGATGTATTTACACAAACATTCTCGGGCTATCGTTATGCAAAGAATTTACAAAGAGATGTAGAGAATATGCAGTTTATTACAAATGCTATCTCAAAAGAGATTCGCGCCGCTACCATCGTGAGTCCAACGAGTAGTACCGGTAATGCACAGTCTGTTCAGTTTTATCAGCATGCTCAAGGTACCTGTGTTCAGTATCGAATAAATGGAAGAGCGCTAGAGGTGGCACGAGAGAATTCAGTCAGCGTAGCTGCTTGTCGGGGGGCAAATTTGGGAAACTTTGTCACTCTGAGTACAGGGGATATTTCTGGTGGATTTGATGTTATTCCATCCGATGATTCGCCGCGTAGAGTGGGGCGAGTGACCATGGCATTTCGTATCCAGCAGGAGACGCACAGCGCTGTTATTCAAAGTACCGTATCTTTGAGTGACTACGGGGCTGATGGATCAAAGATCTTTCAGTAGTTGTGGGTATGCTATAATAGAGCCACTTAATGGCTTTGCAATGGACAAAAAAAGTGCTCAAAAGAGAATACACTTACTTACAGAAGAAGTAGAGAGACACAGAAAAGCCTACCACGTGGCTGATGCACCTGTGATTAGCGATGAGGCGTACGACGCTCTTTTTCATGAGTTGCTCGTTCTTGAGGACAAATACCCAGATCTGAAAAGTCCAGACAGTCCGACGGTACGTGTAGGTGGAGAAGTATTGACGGGGTTTCAGAAAATAACTCATCAACATCGGCAGTGGTCTTTTGATGATGTTTTTGATGCCGAAGAACTTACCAAATGGTGCGAGCGAGTAGAACGTATGCTTGAAAAAGTAGGTGCTTCAGAGAAGCCCACCTATGTCTGCGAGTTAAAGATAGACGGATTGAAGGTCGTCCTGACTTATAAAGGAGGAGTGCTCATTAGTGGCGCGACACGAGGTGACGGAAAGGTAGGAGAGCTTGTCACGGAGAACTTGCGCACTATCCAATCTATACCACTTCGCTTGAATAAACCATGGAGTGGAGTTTTTGTGGGAGAGACCTGGCTCGGGTCGGATGAGCTTGAGCGCATCAATCAGGAAAGAAAGAAGGCAGGTGATGCATTATTCGCTAATCCACGCAATGCTGCTGCTGGCACTATCAGACAACTTGATCCTAAGATAGTCGCTCGAAGAAACCTTGCTACTTTTGTATATGACATCAACGAACTTCGAGATGCAGAAGGAAATGAGCAAGTGATTGTCTCACAAGAACAAGAGCTTAAGATATTGGAGGAACTCGGTTTTCGGGTGAATTCTCATCGAGTAGTAGCACATTCAGCCAAAGAGATTCAGTCTTTTTACGAAGAGTGGCAAGAAAAACGACATTCACTTTCATACGGCTTAGACGGTATCGTTATTAAGGTTAATCAAGTTGTTTTACAGAAGGTACTCGGCTATACAGCTAAGTCACCTCGTTATGGAGTGGCATATAAATTTCCAGCCGAGCAAACGACTACGGTAGTAGAGGATATCGAGGTACAGATTGGAAGAACTGGAGCACTGACACCGGTGGCACATCTTCGACCGGTAAGAGTAGCTGGTACCACTGTCAGTCGAGCTACGCTGCATAACTTTGATGAGATAACTCGTTTAGATATACGTATTGGCGATACAGTGATACTCCAGAAAGCGGGGGATATTATTCCGGAAGTAGTGAGCGTACTCGTCAATCTGCGTACTGGCACAGAAAAGCAGATCATTATACCAAAACAATGTCCACTGTGTGGTTCGCCGACTAAGAGAATGTCAGTAGGTGAAAAAACAAATGAGAGCGCTGCTCTCTATTGCAGTAATCCCAACTGTTACGCAGTAGAAAAAGAGAGTATCATTCATGCGGTCTCCAAGAAGGCGTTCAATATCATTGGCCTTGGAGAGAAGGTGGTAGAACAATTGATGCAAGAGGAATTAGTGCAAGACATGGCGGATATCTTTACATTGACACCAGGAGACCTACTTCCATTAGAGCGCTTTGCCCCAAAATCGACCGAGAAGCTCCTTAAAGCAGTGGAAGAAAGTAAGAATATCAGCACCTCTCGTTTTTTATATGCGCTTGGAATCCGACACGTAGGAGAGGAAACCGCCGCAGTGATTGTAGAGGGTTTGGAGGTAAATGTGACACTTCCAACTGCTTTGGGAGAGTGCATACAATCAACTTCTTTGGAGAGACTTGAACAGATATCAGGCATTGGGAGAGTGGTGACAGAAAGCCTGAAGGAGTGGTTCTCACAAGAAGAACATCAACACCTGCTGCAAAAGCTTGAAGAAGCTGGTATTCGACTGATTATTGATCAAAAAAAGGCCTCTTCTAATGATCATTTAGCGGGGAAAACATTTGTATTGACTGGTGAGTTGACTTCCTTTACAAGAGATGAGGCCAAAGATATGATTAAAAGACAGGGTGGAACTGTTACTAACAGTGTCACCAAGAAAACAACTTACCTTGTAGTTGGTGAAAAGCCGGGCAGTAAGCTCAAAGAAGCAGAGCGACTAGGGACCACCATTCTGACAGAAAAGAACTTTCAGCAACTATTGAATGCATAAAAATATGTTAGACAAAGAAACCGTAGAGCATATTGCTCGATTAGCTCGTATTGGAGTGACGAGCGAGGAAGTGGCGCAGTACCAGAGTGATCTCTCTAGTATTTTGGATTTTTTTGATGAGATGAAGCAGGTAGAGAGTGCTCCTGGAGCATCTCTAGAAGAGCTGTCGCGCGTCAATCAGTCTCGAGAAGATAGAGAACAAAATGCCTTACCAGAGGTTCGAGAACAGATAATCACTAATATGCCGCATACTAAGGATGGCTCGCTTTCTGTCCAATCGGTACTTTCTGTATGATTAGAGAATTACACGAAAAGATAGTCAAGAAAGAATTAAGTGCAGAGACACTTGCTTTGGAGTATCTTGAGAGAATAGATAAGAAGGATGGTGAGATTGGAGCTTTTCTGACACTTATTGATCGTGAAGAAGTGCTTCTGCAGGCAAGAAAGGTTGATGCGAAAATTGCTGCAGGAGAAACAATAGATCTTCTCGAAGGTATTCCAGGCGCTCTCAAAGACAATATTATGCTCATGGGTGTGCGAGCGACGGGTGGGTCAAAGATTCTCGACAATTACATCGCTCCCTATAACGCGACCGTTACAGATCGTCTTCGGTCTGTTGGAGCTGTGATTGTTGGGAAAACTAATATGGATGAATTCGCAATGGGTTCTTCGACGGAAAATAGTGCCTACCAAAAAACAAAAAACCCGCGCGACGTGAGTCGAGTACCTGGAGGGTCTTCAGGTGGTTCAGCAGCAGCAGTTGCTGCGGATATGGCAGTGTGGTCCTTAGGGTCTGATACAGGGGGTTCTATTCGACAACCAGCTGCCTTTTGTGGCTTGGTAGGTCTCAAGCCGACGTATGGTCGAGTGTCTCGTTATGGTCTGATGGCTATGGCTTCGAGCTTGGATCAGATAGGGACATTTACTCATACGGTAGAGGATGCTGCCATCGTGCTGTCTCGGATAGCGGGCGAAGATCCGTATGACGCTACGAGTGCGGAAACACTGACAAATAAGCGCTTCGAAGATGAATTGTCGGGGGATATCCGAGGTATGAAGATTGGTATTCCCAAGGAATATTTCGCGGAGAATATTGATCCAGCTATTAAGGCGGCACTTGATGGGGCTATAGAGAAACTCAAAGAACAGGGTGCAGAGATTGTTTCAGTGAGTTTACCTCATACAAAACTCGCTTTGGCTGTCTACTATGTCATCATGCCAGCAGAGGTCAGCTCCAACATTGCTCGACTTGATGGTATCCGTTATGGTGTAGAGGCAGATGGTGAACGCGAAGAGCTTATCGCTACCTACCAGGAAAATCGTCAGCACGGTCTCGGCAAAGAAGTGAAGCGCCGTATCATGCTCGGTACCTATGCGCTTTCAGCTGGATACTACGATGCGTATTATGGTAAAGCGCAGCAAGTGAGGGAATTGATTCGAGAAGATTTCTATCAAGCCTTCAGAGAGGTGGATGTTTTGTTCGTACCAACCACACCGGAAGTGGCCTTCCGCTTTGGTGAAAAGACATCTGATCCACTCACTATGTACCTTTCTGATATTTTTACTGTGACTGCAAATCTCGCTGGTGTGCCAGCACTCTCTTTACCTATTGGAGATAAGAATGGTTTACCGATAGGGGGGCAGTTTATTGGAAAATGGTTTGATGAGGAAGGAGTATTGCGAGTAGCGGACGTTTTGGAGAAGGCCTTGGTTACTAAAGAGTAAAGATATGGAGATAGACGTAAGCGCTCTTTTTGGAGGAATACTTAGCAGTCTGGCACATTTCTGGGAGACATCTCTGCTCGTGGCTTTTTTGAAGTTTTTCTTTTTTATTTACTGTACAGTGCTCTTAGTGAATATTATTCTGCTCTTTTCTCATCGGAATGTAGCCGGAGACCTCAGTATGTCTTTGTTTCAGACTAAACGACCAATGGCACGAAGAAATGCTCTTATTAAGCGTTGGGAGGCTATTCGGGCGCGTCTCGAAACGGAGAATGAGTCTCAGTATAAGGCAGCTGTTATTGAAGGAGATGCTTTTGCAGATGAGGTATTAAAGTCAATGAGCTATCATGGTCAGAATATGAAAGAGCGCCTTGATCATATTAAGGACTACCAGCTCGAAATGAAAGGTAATCTTGTGACCGCTCATGCTCTTCGTAATCAGATCATTAATGACCCCACCTTTTCTCTCAGCAAAGAAGAAGCAGAGTCTACCTTGGAGCTCTACCAAAGCTTTTTTGATGAAATTGAGCTTTTTTAACCCAGAATAAGGATTGTTTTTGAAAATGAGTAATAAGGGGAATTGACGAATTGGGA
Source organism: Candidatus Moraniibacteriota bacterium (assembly GCA_041910335.1). Taxonomy (GTDB): domain Bacteria; phylum Patescibacteriota; class Minisyncoccia; order Moranbacterales; family UBA1568; genus UBA1568. Next base: position 5,084 of record JAYRRF010000034.1, on the reverse strand, counting down.
AGTCTCTGGTATTCTCTAAGAAAGGAATATGTAGTGTAAAAAGCCCTCGGGCTTTTTTTAAGACCTCAAATTTACCAATAGTTATGGCAAAGTTCATCGCTTTTCTACAAGAAGCTCGGTCAGAGCTCATGAGAGTCAATTGGCCAAATAAAGAGACTATTATTCGCTACACTACTTTGGTAATTGCGATGAGTGTGGCAGTAGCGCTCTTTTTAGGAACATTAGACTACTTTTTCGGGTATCTAGTAGAAACACTTCTTTTGAAATAATTTTATATTTATATGGCAAAGCAGACACAACATCATGGGCGCGCCTGGTACGTACTTCATACCTACTCTGGATATGAGGATAATGTGACCAGAAACCTCAAGCAGCGTATTGAATCAATGGATATGCAAGAGCTTATCTTTGACGTTCTTGTACCAAAAGAAAAGAAGATCAAGATCAAGGGTGGGAAGCGTGTAGTGGTTGAGGAGCGTATTTACCCAGGGTATGTGCTTGTCGATATGATGGTGACGGATGCCTCATGGTATGTGGTTCGTAACACTCCAAACGTGACCGGCTTCATTGGTCTTGGTACGACACCGACACCAGTAGATCCTGCTGAAATCGAAAGCCTCAAAAAGCGTATGGGTGTAGCGGAACCGAAATACAAGATCGATGTACGCGTTGGTGATAGTGTGAAGATTGCAGACGGTCCTTTCAAAGACTTTGACGGTAAGATTCAGGAAATAGATGATGAAAAGGGCAAGGTGAAAGTATTGGTTTCTATCTTTGGTCGCGAAACCCCGGTCGAGCTGGATTTCCTCCAAATCAGAAAGATGTAATTGAATTCTTAAGTAACACACGTTTATGGCAAATGTAAAAGCAATGATCAAGTTGCAGATCGAGGCTGGTAAGGCTAATCCTGCTCCTCCAGTTGGACCAGCTCTTGGACAGCATGGTTTGAATATCCAGGAATTTTGTACCAAGTTCAATGATCAGACCAAGGACCGCATGGGAGATATCATCCCAGCTGAAATCACCGTCTACGAAGACCGCACCTTCACGTTTATCTTGAAGACTCCTCCTGCCTCAGACCTACTCCGTAAGGCCGCTAAGGTAAGTAAAGGAGCTGGTAATCCTCTCAAGGATAAAGTAGGGAGTATCACCAAAGCACAACTGCAAGAAATTGCCGAGAAAAAGCTTGAAGACTTAAATGCGAATGACGTTGAAGCAGCGATGAACATTATCGGCGGATCAGCTCGTTCAATGGGTATCAAAATTGAAGGTTAATAATTATTTATTTGTGGGAGCTTCGCTGCCGGTATGGTAGAGAGGTGTCTGACCACGAAAACATATGAAACACGGTAAAAAATATCGAGCAGTAGTAGCAGAGCTCGAAGCAGGTAAGGAATATTCTCCAGAAGAAGCTATTGCTTTTTTGAAGGCTCATCCAGTAGCCAAGTTCGTAGAATCTCTCGAGGTTCACATGAAGCTTGGTATCAACCCGAAGAAGTCAGATGAGATTATTCGTGCAACGGCTACTTTACCTCACGGAACTGGTCGTACACAGAAGGTAGCAGTCATTACCAGCACCAAAGATAAAGAGGCTAAAGACGCTGGGGCTGACATGGTCGGTGGCGAAGAGCTCATTGAGAGCATAAAGACTGGTAAGATAGTACCAGGCACAGATTTCCAGGTGCTTTTGGCTACTCCAGAAATGATGCCGAAGCTTGCTGTTATTGCGAAGATCCTTGGACCAAAGGGTTTGATGCCAAGTCCAAAGTCTGAGACAGTGACACCTAAGGTAGGTGAGGTCATTGATGTCCTTAAGAAAGGAAAGAAAGTAAGCTACAAGAACGATGATACAGCCAATGTTCATCAAATCATCGGTAAGCTTTCTATGACTGAAGCAGAGCTTCTCGAGAACTACCAGGCCTTCCGCGAGAGTGTAGACAAGGCCAAACCAGAGGCTTTGAAAGGCCGACTCGTCCGTAGTGTCGTCATCACTTCTACGATGGGGCCAGGACTCCCAATCAAGCTATAGAGCATGAAAATCCCACCATTTGGTGGGATTTTGCTTTTATAGAGGGAATTTGGTATGGTAGAAGAGTATTGAAGAGAGTCTGTTATTATTATGTTTTTTCCTAACACAAAAGCCCAGCGTGCTTTTGTTGCTACTGCTCGTACAACTTTTTTCTTGTAAAAAAGACCATGCTTGTACTCGCAAAACCGCGGAAAAAACTTAATAACACCATACTTCATACACAATAGATGTATATTGAATTGGTGCTACAAACTTACTAACTTATCCTGACTAATTATATGATTCTTTCAGACCGAGACATCAAAAAAGAACTCAAAGCTGGTAATATCAGCATTAAGCCGTACAAAAAAGAGTGTGTGCAGCCAGCCAGTGTTGATATTCATCTTGATAAGCATTTTTTGGTTTTCGATACCTCTAAGCATTTCGTGATTGATCCGAAGGCTCCCGTTCAAGATCTTATGAAGCCGGTGACAATCAGTGAAAAAGAACCTTTTATTCTTCACCCGCAGGAGTTTGCCCTTGGTCTTATCCTTGAGGAAACAGGGGTCTCTGATAAGCTTGTTGGTCGTCTGGAGGGGAAGAGTTCACTCGGTCGCCTTGGTCTCATCATTCATACTACTGCTGGTTACCTTGATCCAGGTAATAAGCTTAAGATGACCCTTGAGCTCTACAATGCTGGACGTCTTCCTATCAAGCTCCACTACAAGATGGCGATTGGACAGATGGCTTTCGAGTATCTTTCTTCCCCATGCGAACGACCATATGGCTCCAAAGGTCTCAATAGCAAGTACTATGGTGACCAGAAGCCAGTTGCTTCCAAAATGAGTCTCAATTTTTCAAAGAAGAAAAAATAATAACCAGTATTTCATAAATCATATGAAACAATACCTGGACTTACTTAGTCATATCATGGAGACAGGAAATGATAAGGGTGATCGCACGGGTACGGGTACGAGGAGCGTTTTTGGCTATCAGATGCGATTTGATTTGGGTGAAGGATTTCCACTTCTCACAACCAAGAAGTTGCCATTCAAGATGATCTTAGGGGAACTCCTTTGGTTTTTGGAGGGGAGTACGAACATTCAGCCCCTCCTCAAGCAGAATATTCATATCTGGGATGAATGGCCATATAAGAGCTACCTTCTCCAAAATGGACTACCAGTTCCGTCATCGAGCTCCGCTGAATGGAAAGAAGGAATAAAAGAGTTCACCAAGCAGGTGCTTGAAGATGATGCTTTCGCTAAGGAATATGGCGAGCTCGGTCCAGTCTACGGGTACCAGTGGCGTAATTGGCCGGCACCAGATGGTAGGCGTATTGATCAGATTCGAGAAGTGGTGGAGCAAATCAAGAATTCCCCAGACTCACGCAGAATGATCGTATCTGCTTGGAACGTCGCTGATATAGAAGAGATGGCCAAAAGCGGCCTCCCGCCATGTCACTGCCTCTTTCAGTTCTATGTTGCCAATGGCAAACTCTCATGCCAGCTCTACCAACGCAGTTGTGATACTTTTCTTGGTGTACCTTTTAACATCGCTTCGTATTCTCTTTTGACTATCATGTTGGCACAGGTATGTGGACTTAAGCCAGGCGAGTTTGTCTGGACGGGTGGAGATACGCATATCTACAGCAATCATTTTGAACAAGTGAAGGAGCAACTTACTCGAGTGCCCAAAAAACTTCCAACGCTCTGGGTGAATCCAGAGGTGAAAGATATTTTTGCGTTTACGCTTGATGATTTCCGCCTTGAGAGCTATGATCCAGATCCGAGCATCAAGGCTCCTATAGCAGTCTAGACAAAAAGAACCCACGCAGGGTTCTTTTTGTGATATAATGAGAAAAACAAATAATTTATCTGCCTTTGGCAGGTCAAAAACATATGAAGCGTCTTCTCCTCAGTTTTGCCTTCTTAGCTCTCTTGACTCCAAGTATCCTCTTAGCAGAAGAAACACCTACACCTGGTGAAAAAACAGGTGCAGTAGGTAATGCTTCTTGTTTTGATTACTATCACTTCGGTTCAGTCCAAGCAGACATAGAAGGAGATATTGCAGAAACCGTCCCAGGGGTAGATATTCATTTCAGAGGAAAACTCAAAAACGACAATGACTACCCAGTCGTTAATGGCACCCTCTACCTCAAGGTCTTTCAAAGAAATGAAAATACCTTCAAAGAAGGAGATGGTAATGACTTAGTAGATCAATTCCCACTTAAAGAAAAATTCACCATCCCAGCTAAAGGAGAAAAAGAAGTAACTATCACCTGGCACGTCCCAGAAGATGCCGAGGGAGGGGAATATTATCTAGCAACATTTTTTGCCACAGAAGAGAGATACAATCTCTCAGGTCTTTCTTTTACTGACGATGTCATTGGTAACAGTGTTTCTTTCAAGGTGAATAGCCAACAAAAGAATATCACTCTTGAAAAGACCAAAACCACTTTAAATGGCCAAGACCATCACTTCGCTGCTTATCCTCTTCATTTCAAAAATGATGAAAAAGTAGAAGTCAAAACCACTCTCACCAATCCAACCGATCAAAACAAAGTCATTCAACTGACCTGGGAAGAGTATGTCTGGGACGGTCTTCGTCAAGAAAATCAAAAGAACAAGAAATATGAACTCATAGAGGTCGGAGCCAATCAAAGCAAAGAACTCTCATACACCATTAACCCAAACAACCACTCAGTTTCTTACCTCACCGTTACAGCCAAAGACCAGTACTCTAAGAGTATCTTAGATATCCGTCTGGTCCGTGATGGAGTAGAGGAAACCAGAATCAACTTCCCATCCATTACCTCTTTCCCTCTCAAGGCAGGAGAAACAAATACCCTCTTTGCCTGTGCTCATTCTACCAATCGCCCTAATGTTCCTGGTAACATTCTGACCCTCTCCTTAAGAGACGAAGATCAAAACCTTATCCACGAATACAAGTATGAAGGTGATATCAGTGGAGATATGTCTGGTTTCAAAGACGACTTTACGCCAGAACATACCTACAACAAATTCACCCTTACAGCTACTCTTCAGAGAAATGGGGCAGTCGTTGAAGAAGTGACTAT
>JAYRRF010000033.1:0-6533 GCA_041910335.1 Candidatus Moraniibacteriota bacterium | reverse complement strand
TTTATCAATGAAATGATATGGGTGTCCATCGCTTTCATTTGGACGCATTGGACGAGTAGTGGTGGTAATTACTCGTTCAAGGGGAAGCTCTTTGGCAAGAAGTTCAATCAAAGTGTCTTGACCAGATCCAGAGGCGCCAGAGACAATGAAAACATTTTTCATAGATGTGTATTAGGAAAACATCCTGAACCTTTGTGGCTCAGGATGTCCTTGACTAAGCAGATGCATTTTTGACCGGAAGCAGTCCCATGCGGTGAGTCTTCGCTTCGATAGAAAGGATCTTCCATGTGTAGGATTCTCCTTCTTGGAAGACCTCCTCAATTTTTCTTCCTGGGTAGACTTCCTGAAACTCGCTAACGTGAGCCAATCCATGGATATCTTCATCAAGATAGACAAAGGCTCCAAAGTGATTGATCTTGTCTACTTTGCCTGTAACGGTTTCGCCAACCTTGTACTTCTGATCAACTGTTGCCCAAGGATCCTCTTTCAAAGCTTTCATAGAAAGGGAAATGCGGGTTTCTTCAATGCCGATAATTTTCGCTTGTACGATGTCGCCAGTCTTGATCATCTCACGAGGATCGTCGATGAGTTGCCAGGCTAGCTCAGAAATGTGGACGAGACCTTCGAGTTTCTCATGGTTAGGACGGCTCTGTCCGTCGTTTTTCGGTGAGAATTTCACGAAAGCACCAAAGTCAACAACGCCACTTACTTCTCCTTCGACAATGTCACCAATTTGGAAGAGGTTGATGAGCTCACGCTCTTTCTCGCTTTGAGCAGCCTTTTCACTAACGATCAGTTTCTCGCTTTCACGATCAGCATCAAGGATACGCACAGTTACCTCTTGTCCGATGAGCTTCTTTAGGAGGTCAAGAATTTTGTTTTTGTCTCCATCTTCAACACGAGGGTAGTGTTCGCTGGAAAGCTGAGAGACAGGTAAGAATCCAGCAATACCGTTAATTTCTACCATAAGACCACCCTTGTTCGCCTCAACCACCTTGGTGGTAACTGCTTCACGTGAAGTAAGCTTCTTCTCGATATCTTCCCAAGACTTCTCGTAAGAAGCCTCACGAATAGAGAGCTCTATATAACCATCTTCGTTTTCAAAGCTCATCAAAGTGGCGCTAATTTGCGTACCAACTTTGAGTTTTCCGTCCATACCGAGTCCATCGCGCATCTCTTTACCAAGGACAATACCGGTACCAAGACCACCAAGATCAATCAGAGCAGATGACGAAGTGACGTAGATGACGGTTCCGAGAACCACATCACCAACTTCAGGAATTTCCAAGAGGTGTTGCTCGAGGAGAGAGCCCATTTTTGACTGAGGAGTTACATCTTCCATATTTTTGAATAGAAGGCTTCTTAAAGAAAGCCTGGTTAATAATTAAAAGTGGCTCTAAAAAAGAAAAAAAGATCATTTTCTCAAGAAACGATCTTTGCAGAGACTCAGGATAAGCTGGGGAAAACGAGAAGGCAAATGCCATCTGTGTAGCCAGAGAATGGAGAAATTAAGGCATTTCTCGCTTCAGTTGTCTTAATATGAGATTACAAAGATGGTTTTTGGATCAAAGCACTTGCTTTTCTTCATTTCACCATGACCCGATTAGTATAGCGAAGGAAGGCGATTTTGGCAAGAGATAGAGAAAGAAAATAAATATTTTGAATGGACAGAAGGGGAAATTTTGTGCTAAACTAGGCCAGTAAACTACTTTTTCTTTACGGTATGCTTATTCAGTATTACGGTGATTTTTGCTTTAAAATAACCACTAAACCGGGCGGGAGAGCCACAGAGGATGTGGTTATTTGGACTGACCCATTGACAAAAGGTGCGGGTCTCCGTTCGCCACAAGGGAACCCGGATGTCCTTATTGCTTCACACGAAGACCCTAAGAACCCTATAGACAGCAAAGATGGCTCAATTGTATTGAATATGCCAGGTGAGTATTCAGTGCTTGGTATAGGTTTTCAGGGTTATCCGAGCTTCCGCGATAGTAGTGCTGGCTCAGAAAGAGGTCAAAACACCGTATTTACTTTTGAAAGTGAGGACCTGCACATGGTCTACTTGGGCGCATTGGGACACGAACTCTCTCCAGACATGCTGGATAAGATTACCAACACAGACATTCTTTTTCTTCCAATAGCTGGTAAAGACACTTTGACCACGGCGCTCGCTGTTGATTTGGTGAAAAAAATTGAACCGAAAGTAATTATCCCGATGCATTTCGCAATGTCTGGGTTGACTCTTGCGACTGTCCAGCCACCAAAAGAGTTTGCTCAAGCACTAGGAGCTACTTCGGGGGAGACGGTTGCGAAGCTTAATCTCAAAAAGAAAGACCTTGAAGGCAAGACCATGGAAGTAATTTTTATGGAAAGAGGATCATAAGGATATGATCGAGCATATAGAAAAAAAAATTCTTACTATTCGAGAACAACCAGAATCTGTGCGCATGAGATATCTTCTCTTATGTCTCACAGTCACTATGTTTTTTATAGTCTCGATCTGGATTTTCTCTCTCAAAGAAAGTGCTCGTGATATTTCTCGAACCAACATCAAGAGTAGTTTGCCGGAACTTAAAGTAGAAGATAAGATACATTCTCTTGAGTCACTTGGAAAAGATAAGCCATTAGGGTCAACGCCAACACCAAGCACTCGAGAAACCGAACCTTTTGAAAAACTCCAACAATAAAAACAGTCATTCCGAACCAAGCCAACTAATGCATACGCAATTATGAGTGAAGAAATATACAACGGTGGAAAAATAGAAGATCGTTCACTGACCCAAGAAATGCGCCAGTCCTACTTGGATTATGCTATGAGCGTTATTGTTTCCCGTGCTCTTCCGGATGTCCGTGATGGGCTGAAGCCGGTTCATCGTCGCATCCTCTATTCTATGTGGTCTACTGGTCTTCGCTCTTCAGCGAAGTTTCGTAAATCGGCAACGGTAGTTGGTGAAGTGCTTGGTAAGTACCATCCACATGGTGACACTGCTGTGTACGACACCATGGTACGTATGGCACAGGACTTTTCATTGCGTTATCCACTTATTTGGGGGCAGGGAAACTTTGGATCTATGGATGGCGATGGAGCAGCGGCGTATCGATACACCGAAGCCAAGCTCATGGCTATTGCTGAAGAAATGCTCGTTGATATTGATAAAGACACTGTAGACTTTATTCCAAACTTTGATGGTGTACATGAAGAGCCTGTCGTATTGCCAGCTAAGCTCCCACAACTGCTTCTTAATGGTACGGTCGGTATCGCTGTTGGTATGGCTACTAACATTCCACCGCATAACCTTAACGAACTCATCGAAGCCATCTGTCATCTTATCGATAATCCAGAGGCGACTATAGATGATTTGATGCAGTTCGTGAAAGGACCAGACTTTCCAACTGGGGGAATTATCTATAATCAGAAAGATATTCGCGAGGCGTATGCAACTGGACGCGGACCAATTACCTCGCGTGCCAAGGTAGAGATAGTCGAGCCAAAGGCGGGTCAGTTCCAGATCATCGTGACTGAGATGACCTACGCAACGAATAAGGCGAGTCTCATCATGAAGATAGCTGATCTGGTTAAAGAAGATAAGATTCAGGGTATCAAGGATTTGCGTGATGAGTCAGACAAGGACGGAGTGCGCATAGTCATTGAGTTAAAGAAAGAAGCCTTTCCACAAAAAGTATTGAACAAACTGTATCAGATGACTGATCTACAGAAGAACTTCAATATGAATGCCCTTGCTTTAGTAGATGGTCGTGAGCCACAGATCTTGACTTTGAAGTCTATCCTCGAACACTACATTATACATCGTGAAAAAGTAGTCGTGCGTCGTACGGAACATGATCTCCAGAAAGCTAAAGACCGAGCGCATATCTTGGAAGGACTCAAGAAAGCTTTGGATCATATCGATGAGATTATTCAGACTATTAAGAAATCAGCTAACAAGGAAGAAGCGCACGCTAGCTTGATGAAGAAGTTCAAGCTTTCTGAAAGACAAGCCACGGCCATTCTCGAGATGCGTTTGCAGACACTTTCTGGATTAGAGAGAAAGAAAATCGAAGATGAGTTGGCTGAGAAACTCAAGCTTATAGCGTACCTCGAAGATTTACTCAAGCATCGCAAAAAAATTCTTGGCCTCGTCAAGAGTGAATTGATGGAAGTAGGAGATCGTTTCGGCGATGAACGTCGTACGAAGGTGGTGAAGGGAGGTATCGGAGAGTTCAAGCAAGAAGACCTTATCCCGAATGAAGAAGCAATCATCACTTTAACTGCTGATGGTTACGTCAAACGTATGAACCCAAGCGTGTATCGTGTGCAGAAGCGCGGAGGTAAGGGGGTGATTGGAGCGACTACCAAAGAAGAAGACCGCATTGCTAAGGTGCTTTCTATCAATACGCATGATAATCTGATGTTCTTCACTAACACGGGTAAGGTATTTCAGACTAAGGCTTATGAAATTCCTGAGTCATCACGAACAGCTCGTGGTCAAGCTATCGTCAACTTTCTTCAGATGTCACAAGAAGAAAAGATCACCGCGCTTATTTCCTTCGCTGATAACAGCGAGTACAAGTACCTCTTCATGGCTACCAGAAACGGTACCATCAAGAAGACAAAGATTGAAGACTTTGCTAATGTACGTCGCAGTGGACTTATTGCTATTGGTCTTGAAAAAGAAGATGTGCTCTCTTGGGTCAGTACAACGACTGGCAGTGATGATATTGTCATGACAACGGCTGATGGTCAGTCTATTCGTTTCAAGGAATCAGATGTCCGTCCAATGGGGCGTAACGCTTCAGGTGTACGTGGTATCAAACTCAAAGATGCTAAAGATGTAGTCGTGGCAATGGATGTGATTGCTAAGGAATCAAAAGACATGGAGCTTTTGGTGCTTTCTGCTAATGGCTATGGAAAACGAACACTCTTGAAGCAGTTCAAAGTCCAGAAGCGTGGAGGAAGTGGTATGAAAGCCATGAAGGTCACCCCGAAGACAGGAAATCTCGTCGGAGCTCTGGTCACTCATGAAGAAAGTATTGAAAACGACTTGATCCTTACTTCTATTAAGGGGACTATTATCCGCATCCCACTCAAAAGTGTGCCGCTACTTGGACGAGTCACACAGGGAGTGCGAGTCATGAAGCCGACTGCTGGTGATGGTGTAGCGGCCTTCACTATTCTTTAGTCGAGAGATGTTTGCGGAGTGGACAGTCGGTCTCATTTGCAAAAAAATCAATCTGTGCTATAGTAAAAATCGTTAATTTTAATCATGAGCCGTTGTTGGTCGTCTTGTAGGCGACGAGGAACAGGCTGACACAAACGCTATGGCGCTCACGCATAAGCAAAAGGAGAAGGTGACGACTGACGTCAAAAGACATGATAAGGATACTGGCTCTCCGGAATACCAAATCGCTCTTTTTACTGAACAGATTCGCAAGCTGACGATTCATCTCAAGAAGAACAGCAAAGACTTTCATTCACGTCGCGGTCTCTTGAAGATGGTAGCCAAGAGAAAGAAACTTCTCAGTTATCTGAAGACTACTAATGAGAAATCTCACAAAGAACTCATTAAGAAGCTTGGACTCAAATAGATGTATGTACTGCCCAGAGCTCAATGTTCTGGGCGTATCTTTTTATAAATGACGACTTTTTAATACTATGGCAAAATTTCAAGATCAGCGCGTCGGCGTGCTCGTCGACATCTCCAACCTCTACTACAGTGCTCGCGTACTTTATAACAAACGAGTCAACTTTAAGAATGTTCTTCAGACTAGTGTCTCTGAGCGCAAACTCATTCGCGCTATTGCCTATGGTATTACTACTGCCGAAGCAACTGAAGAAAAGTTTTTCGAGGCTTTGGAGAAGGTTGGCTATGAGGTCAAGACTAAAGAACTACAGATTTTTCCGGATGGTTCTAAGAAGGGTGACTGGGATGTGGGTATTGCTGTGGATGCTATCAAAATGGCCCAAAAAGTTGATGTGATTGTTCTGGTTTCTGGAGACGGTGACTATGTATCTTTGGCTGAATACATTCAAAACACCTTTGCCTGCCGTGTAGAAGTGGTAGCTTTTGCTGAGTCATCGAGTCAGAAACTCATCGAGATTGCTGATGACTTCTTCAACCTTTCTTCTGACAAGAGAAGATATTTGATCTAGGAATAATCTTTTGCCCTGTTAGAGAGGGTTGAATCTTTGGCAGGGTTTACAAAGCCTCCTTTTCACGGTAGAGTGGTGGCAGTTAATCTTTTAAATAAGAGCACAAAGTTGGTTTGTAGGTGCACGAAAGGGTTTAGCCTTTTCGCGTGTTTATAAGCCAAAAGTGCTTATAGAACTTTATGCAAGAGAAGCAATGGACGCTTGAGCTCGGTGGTCGAACACTCACCATCGAGACAGGAACTTTAGCCAAGCAGGCTAGTGGCTCTGTGACGGTTCGTTATGGCGACACGGTAGTATTAGCTACTGCTGTTATGAGTAAAGAAATGTCTCGTATTACGGGATATTTCCCTTTAATGGTGGATTTTGAGGAGCGTTACTATGC
>JAYRRF010000032.1:0-8937 GCA_041910335.1 Candidatus Moraniibacteriota bacterium | reverse complement strand
TATATAGAGAGAAGAAATTCGCTCTGGAAAAGGAAAAAGAGTATAATAAATACATGAAAAACAAGCTAAAATCCGTCATTTTGCTTGACGGAAACGCCATTTTGCACCGGGCATACCACGGTTTACCACCGCTCACCACTAAGAGCGGTGAGACGGTACACGCTGTCTATGGCTTTGCACTGACCCTCTTCTCAGTTATTGAGAAATTTAATCCAGAGAATGTTATCGCCACCTTTGATCTTCCTGGAGGAACATTTAGAGATGACCTCTATGAAGAATACAAGTCTCACCGTGAGGCAGCACCAGATGACTTGTATAGTCAGATTCCTATCATCAAAGAGATGATAGAAGCTTTTGGTATTCCTATCTATGAGAAGGAAGGCTTTGAAGCAGACGATCTTGTTGGGACACTTTCTCTTCAAGCCAAACAAAAAGGCTACGAAGTAGTCATTGTCACTGGTGATACAGATACACTCCAGCTTGTTGATGATCAGGTCAAAGTCTTCACGATGCGCAAAAGCATCAAAGATACGGTGGTGTATGGTCATGATGAAGTAGTAGCTAAGTACGGTTTTGCTCCGAAGCAGCTCATCGAGTACAAGGGTTTGGCTGGTGATAGTTCAGATAATATCCCTGGAGTGAAAGGAATTGGGGCGAAGACAGCTACAACACTCATCCAGAAGTATAAAAACCTTGAAGGTGTGTATGCACACCTTGATGAGACCAAAGGGAAGATGCGCGAGAATCTCGAGAGCGATAAAGAAACCGCGTTCCTGTCACGTACACTTGGGACTATTCGACGCGATGTTGATATCGAGCTTGATGAACAGGCGATGAAGATAGATGACTATAATCGGGAGCGCGCGGAGCGTTTTCTTCGTGAGTATGAGTTTTATAGTCTTCTCAAACGTTTGCCAGGGAGTATCCAGATATCGCAAGAAGAAAATGCAAAAAAAGAAAAGAAAGAAAAAGTACAGCTCATCAAAACCAAAGAAGAAGCGAAGAAGTTAGAGAGTATCTCTGGGAAGGTGGCTTGTGATTTTGAGATGAGTGTAGAGTCTTTGTTTGGGAGTGGTATCGTGGCGCTTGAAATCTGTACTGCTAAGGAAGGAGTCACACGGATCGAGTTGAATGATGAAACACGTACTTCAGTAGAGCAGTTCCTGTGTCGCAAGGATGTGTCGACGGGCTGGTTTGACCTCAAGAGAGCGATGCATGATGGAGCAAGAGAAAAGATAGCTATCACGAACGGCGTGTTTGATATCACTCTTGCTCTCTATATGACCGAAGTCTCCACCGATGGGACACTCAATGGAGCCAGTGAAGGAATGCTTCATGGGGTAGTGACTTTGAAGAGTAGAGCGGTGCTGAGGTTGTGGGAGACACTTCAAGAAAAACTCGAGGTAGAAAGTAGTAATCAACCAAAAGAAAGAAGTATCAAGAAGGTTTTTGAGACCATAGAACTTCCCCTCATATCAGTCCTTTTCCGAATGGAAAAGAGGGGGATTATTCTCAATCTTGAGAATTTCAGAAACATGTCAGAGCGGCTCGCCAAAGCTATTGAGACACTCGCCAAAGAAATATACGACCTTGCGGGTAAAGAGTTCAACATCAACTCGCCGAAACAACTCGCCGAAGTACTCTTCATGGACCTTGCTATCCCGGCTGACTTCATCAAGAAAAATAAGACCGGTATTTCTACCGCTTCGAGCGAACTACAGAAACTCGCTGAGTATCCTATCGCAGCAAAAATAGAGAGCTATCGTGAGCTCTTCAAGTTGAAGTCTACCTACTTAGATTCTCTGCCGACGCTCACCGATAAAGACTCGCGATTGCATACCACGTATCAGCAGACTATCGCCGCGACCGGACGACTTTCTTCTATCAACCCCAACCTCCAAAATATTCCAGCCAGAAGTGAGTGGAGTGAGGAAATTCGCGGTGCGTTTGAAGCGACTCCAGGCTATGTGTTGGTAGGGGCTGACTATTCGCAGATAGAACTCCGTATCATGGCTCACCTCAGTCAAGATAAAGCTCTGCTTGAAGCCTATCAGCGTGGTGACGACGTGCATACTATCACCGCCGCTACTGTCTATAAGGTCAAGCCAGAAGAGGTGACTTATGATATGCGTCGCCAAGCCAAAGTCTTCAACTTTGGTATCATGTATGGAATGGGGGCTTTTGGCCTTGCTCAAGCCGCTGGAATTACACAGGCCGAGGCGAAAGAGTTTATCGACACCTACTTCAAAACATTTGCTGGTGTGCGTGCCTACATTGATAGAGCTCTAGAGGAGGCAAAGAAGACTGGTTTTGTCGAGACAGAGCTCGGTCGTCGTCGGCACATTCCAGAGATTCAGAGTAGTAATGTCCAGGTGATGAAAGCAGGAGAGCGAATGGCGGTCAATATGCCTATTCAAGGACTCGAGGCAGATATAGTCAAACTCGCCATGCTTCATTCGCAAGAACTTGTCGATCGAGAGTATCCTGAGAGTGCTCACCAGCTTCTCCAAGTCCACGATGAACTCATCTTTGAGGTGAAGGAGGATAGAGCAGAAGAATTTGCAGCGAAACTCAAAGAAGTGTTAGAAGATGTATATACTATGAGTGTGCCACTAACGGTAGAAGTCAGTGTAGGAAAAAACTGGGGAGAGATATAAAAACAGGCCGCACGGCCTGTTTTTATACTCATCTTGCTCTATCTAGAAGAATTTCGTGTTCAACCTCAATGGCCCAGTCACCAATAGCATGACGTACTTGTTGTATAAGATGCAGTCTGTCACCGTTATAAATGCCGGTTTCGGGAACTTGCCCCTCAAAGTTCTCATTTAAATAACGAGTAGTAGCAAGAAGATTTCCTATGAGAGCATCATGGGCGCGTTTTCTATTAGAGTCAAGTCGAGAAACTTGCTCTTTGAAATCGTCGCCATCAAGTCGAAATCCAAGAATTTTTGTTCGAGTTTCCATAGTATAAATAGTTTCAACATAGCGGAAAATCGAAACAAGTGTTTGGTGAATAAGTTCAACAGCTTTTTCATCATGTTTGACAATTTCTAAAACAGAAATCAACTGCTCTTTTGCTCCACCAAACAAGGATTCAAAATTATTTTCATGAACATATTTTGATATTTCCCCATCATGTCTTGCTGGTGGTTCAGGTAGCGGAGCAGGCTCTGGTTTTAGTTCAAGACCTGGAATAAAAGGTTCTTCAAATGTCGGAGGTGTTGCAGGAGTATCTGTTTTTCGTAAAAATGGCTTCTCTGGACTCATAAAATTGTTTATATAAGAATACTATGCTAAGTATAGATTATACCTTATATAAAGTACAAATATGCCGGAATTACCAGAAGTACAGACGGTTGTCAGTCAGCTTGGAGAGTATGTTGTCGGTAAGGAGATAGCTCAGTTTTGGAGTGGTTGGCCGAAGAAAATTTTTCCTTCCTATCACATTTTTGAGACTGGAGTGAAAGGGAGGATTATCAAAGCAGTACATCGTCGTGGTAAGCACATAGAGATAGTCCTTGATAATGGTTTTTCTATTGTGGTTCATCTCAAGATGACCGGACACTTTCTTTATAAGACCCCTAAGACACGAGACTCAGCCATCTTCACCCAAGACAAGGTCAATGGCTACATCCATCACATCTTCACTTTTGCTGACAAGGTGACGCTTGAGTTCTCAGATATGCGTAAGTTTGGTTGGCTTCGTCTCATGCCAACCGAGGAAGTAGCAAAACTAAAGAGCATAGATACGCTCGGAGTGGACGCTCTCTCACCCCAGTTTAACCAAAAGGCTTTTCATCAGATTCTCGAGAAACGCCAATATCGAAAAATTGGCCCAGTGCTTCTCGAACAAAATCTGATAGCAGGTATTGGGAACATCTATCGTAGCGAAGCTCTTTTTCTTGCCGGTATTTTACCAAGTAGATTAGTCAAAAACCTCTCGAGTGATGATAAGAGTCGGCTGCTTAAATCCATCAAAAAAGTCCTTAGGGAAGCCGTCCGTCTTCAAGGAACGACTGACGGTGATTTTCGGAATATTTTTGGTGAGCCAGGTAAGTTCAAGAAGGCTCTTTTTGTCTATCGAAGGGATAAAGAGTCATGTAAGAAATGTGGTACAATAATCCTACGGGACAAGATGATGCAAAGAAGTGTTTTCTATTGCACCACTTGCCAACACTAACTCATCTCTAGTCACATATTATGTCGAACAAGCAAAAAATCATTATTGCTCTTGTAGCTTTGG
Organism: Candidatus Moraniibacteriota bacterium; assembly: GCA_041910335.1. GTDB lineage: Bacteria > Patescibacteriota > Minisyncoccia > Moranbacterales > UBA1568 > UBA1568. Next base: position 4,694 of record JAYRRF010000032.1, on the reverse strand, counting down.
TGGTGGCAGTTGCCGGCTTTCTTTTTTTCAAGAAGAAGGACAGCAACATGCCGATAGAGCTCAATAATAATAACCAGTCTGAAATACAGACCACTCCTGTCAATGAGGGGAATGTCAGTCCGATATCAGGTCTTCCTTGTGAAAACTGGAATCGTCGAGCTATCGCCGTTATGCAGCCAGGTGATGTCGCTGCACGTCCAGCGGCTGGATTTAGTGAAGCAGATATGGTTATTGAGATGCCGGTTATTACCGCCTCCATCACTCGTTTGATGGGTGTCTATATTTGTAACACGCCGAAGGAAGTCGGCTCTATGCGTAGCGCACGCCATGACTTCATCAGCCTCGCTAAGGGTATTGGAGCAGTTTTTGTCTCATGGGGACGCTCAGAGTCACACTCAGAGTCAGACCCAACAGGACTTGCTAAAGGTATTCTTGATCGAGGGGAGATAGATAACATCAACTGTAATGGTGATGCTGGTAAGTCAGCGAATGCTTGTTCTGATAATCCATGTTTCCGTAAAGAAGGAATGGATCGAGGAGTAGACAGTGGATACGGTAATCCTGAGAAGTTCGTCGCCTGTGCCAAAGAGTTTGGCTACAACATGCAAAACAAGTTTGCTGGTTACAAACACCAAGCCGAGGCACCGCTCGATAAGAGAGCTAAGGGCGGACATCTTCGTGTCGCTTTCGCGGGGCCATTCGCTGCTGAGTACGACTATGACCAGGCCAACAATGTTTACAAGCGCATCTGGGGTAACGTAGAGGATATTGATCGTAACAACAACCAGCGCGTATCTCCAAAGAACGTAGTAGTTCTTATCGCTGAGTCAGAGCAGATAGAGGGTCAGTATAACAACATGCAGTTGGGTGACCCATGGTACGATCGTACCGACAGTGGAGACGCCTATTACTATATGAACGGTCAAGAGCTGAAAGGAACCTGGAAGAAAGACAAGAGCCGTATCGATAGCAAGCTCTTCTTCTATGACCAGTCAGGCAATGAAGTAATGTTTGTGCCAGGTCAGATCTGGGTAGATATCCTTGAGCCAGGTCAGACCTTGAAGTGGGAGCCAATCATGTAGAAAGGAAGAACAAGGAATAAAGAATGATCAAACCCCTCTGTCTACAGACAGAGGGGTCTTTTCTTGTTTGAATGAGGAGGCTTCAGTATACTGGTATTATGTTGATACTTATCACAGGGACTGACCATTTTCGCATTCTTCTCGAGAAACAAGCCTTAGAAAAGGCTTTTTTGAGTCAGGAAAAGGAGGGTCAGGTGAGCAGTTTTGATTTTGAGGACAACAGTCGGTCAGAGTATATTCGCTCTGTTCAAGAAGAATCTGAAGGTGGATTATTTGCTACCCCGAAGCTCATTATTCTTCAGCAGCTCTCTGCACTTTCTCCTGATGTACAAGGAAAAATCCTTAAGACGGTCACCACAAGAACAGATACGAGCTGGGTGATAGTCGAGCAAGGTAATTTAAGAAAAACAGATGTTTACACGAAGAAGCTTGCGAGTCTGCCTGGTATCAAGGTGGTGACGTGTAGTGCCCCCACCGAAGAAATCCTGAGGAGCATGCTCGGAGAATTGAATCAGGCTTCAGGGATACATTTCGAACCAGGAGCAGAGAGAGTCTTTCTTGCGCGGGTAGGTAATGACACGGCTAAGCTCTATCAAGAACATGCTAAGCTTGCTACCTACAAGCAAAAAGGTATCGTCACTCAAAAAGACGTAGAAGACCTCCTCGAGCCATCTCTTGAAGACACTGGTTTTCAAGCGCTCGATGCACTTTCGAGGGGAGAGAAAGAAAGGGCGACGGTGCTCTTTCGCGAACTGCTCCTATGGAAGAAAGATGCGCTACCGATTCTTGGTCTTTGTGCTTGGCAGTTGCGTCAGATGATTATTCTGCGAGAAGCCTTTGACAAGGGAGTAAGACAGTCACGAGAGCTCGCTCAGGATACCGGTATTTCCCCATACGTTGTCGGCAAGCTTCTCCAGATACTACCAGCTTTTCCTCCTGAGAGACTGAGGGCTGCTCACGCGCGTATCTGGCAGTATGATCATGATATCAAGAAGGGTCTCATCGAGCAGGGTGTGGCTATTGATCTACTTGTCTGGGAAATGTAACCAACAAAAAACTCCCCGTAAGGGGAGTTTTGTATGAACTAGGCAATTGATTTTTTGACGAGGGCGTTTAAGCGAGACTTTTTGCGAGCAGCGTTGTTTTTCTTGATGACGTTCTTCTGAGCTGCTTTGTCGATGAGCTTCTGAGCCTTCTTGAGGAGGTCTTGAGCTACTTTGGTATCACCAGCTTTGATAGCCTCTTTGGTCTTTTTGATGACACTTTTGACGGTACCTTTGACGATTTTGTTGGTGGTGGTGCGCTTCGCACTCGCACGCATGTATTTCTTTGGAGAATTCTTGATTGGCATATTCTTAAGATAGGTTGTAGGTGGTAGGTAGTAGGTGGTAGGCTACACGTTGCACCGATTGAATAAAGAGAAAAACCACAAACTGAGACAGACTATTTTTAGCACGGATACACAAAAAAGGCAAGAGAAAAGGCTAGGCGTACGTGGACGACTAGCCAGTTCCCAGACAATACAAGGAGGGAGTAAGCGTTCAGGCGAACATCTTCAAGGTGGCTACTCCACCAATGATGACCGCCGCGACCGCCGCGACCAGAATGCGTTTGGCGACGATTTGGGCCCGGTGAGCCCCATTAGAACCGAATGACATGAGCACCTCTCTTTTGTTGGGTGTTTATTGTATAGCAAGTCTTTTATTTTAAGTCAAAAGTATCTATGTTAATATGGGTATATGATTGCAGAATTACAAGGAAAAATAGCTTCAGTGAAGGCCAATGGTGTTGTCGTGATGATTGGTGGGGTTGGGTATCAAGTCCAGGTCACCACTTATACTTTGGGTATTTTAGCTGGTCAGGAAGAGGCTCATCTGTATATTCATACCCACGTTCGAGAGGACGCTCTTTTGCTGTACGGCTTTTTGGATGAGGCAGAAAAAGCCATGTTTGAACTTCTGATTAGCGTCTCCGGTATTGGACCAAAGGTAGCCCTTTCCATTCTTTCTATTGCTGATACAAAGACACTACGAACAGCAGTGGTTCATAAAGACGCGAGTATTCTGACACGAGTCTCTGGAGTAGGGAAGAAAATGGCAGAGCGCATCATTCTCGAGCTGCAGAACAAGGTAGAAGCAGGAGATCTGACTGACCATACAGAGGCTCGCACTGACCAAGAAGCACTCGATGCTCTCTTAGCGTTAGGTTACTCACTGGTTCAGGCACGAGAAGCCCTCAAAAACATCCCAGCTGATGTGACCGATCTCAGTGGCCGTATCCGTCAGGCGCTCAAGAATCTTGCAAAATAACATGACCAAGTACCCAACACCACTTGATGGAGGACTCTTTCAGTCTCCAGACTGGAGTGATTTTCAAAAATACAGCGGTAAGACCGTCTGGTCTATTGATGGTGTTTCTGGTATAGAACAGCTACTCTCATTTGGTCTTGGGCATTATCGCTATGCTCCGCGTTTCCCAGGTAAGAGCATCACCAAGGAGTTACTAGACAAAGTACTGAGAGATGCTCAGGCAAGCAGGGCGGTTTTTATCCGTATAGAACCACAAACAGAGGAGTTGTTACATGCGATAAACACTTCTACTACCAATGCTATCCACAAGTCTCCAAGTGATGTGCAGCCGAGAGAAATACTCATGCTTGATTTGACCAAAAGTGAAGACCAGCTCCTTGCTCAGATGAAGCAAAAGACTCGCTATAATATCAGATTAGCTGCTAAGCACGATGTCACCGTCACTGCGACGAGAGACCAGGGAGAGCAAGATACTTTTCTCAACCTTCTGTCTCAAACAGCTGCCCGCAAAGAAATTCATTTTCATTCGAGGGAGTATTATCAGAAGTTCGTGGAGTTTTTTTCCGAGGAGCAGTGTGAACTCATGGTAGCCAAGAAGGACAACGAGGTACTCGCTGGTCTTCTCATCTTCTACTACCAGGACACCGCCTACTATCTTCACGGTGGATCAAGCGATCAGGGTCGGCAGTACATGGCTCCGTATTTGCTACAATGGGAGGCGATGAAAAGAGCGAAGGAATGCGGCATGACTTACTATGACCTTGGGGGGGTAGCTATCCAAGAGCCCGCTCCGACTGGTAAAGACTGGTCAGGTATCACTCGTTTCAAGCAAGGTTTTGCCCCAAAAGAAAAGAGCACTCTTTTTCCTGGAGCATATGATATAGTCATAAACAGATGGCGTTACTCATTGTATCGACTCCTCCGTTCACTTAAAGGAATTTTTTCATGAAGCGTTTCATAAGCAAACTTGTTCCGCAGCTTTGTAAAAACTGGTACCATCTCACACTCGCTATCTCGGCGAATGTGTACTTTGGTTTTCCCGGAAAGAAACTCACCATTATCGGTATCACTGGTACCAACGGAAAGACGACTACTACACAGATGATAGGTCTCATTCTTCGCCGAGCAGGTATCAAGACAGCCGTAGCATCGACGATTGATTTTTGGATGGGCGATGAAGAACGAGTGAATACGTCTAAATTTACCACTACTTCTGCTTGGGAGTTACAGAGGTTTTTGCGAGAAGCAGTTGATAAAGGTATGACACATGCTGTCATTGAGACATCCTCTCATGCGCTCGATC
>JAYRRF010000031.1:0-39074 GCA_041910335.1 Candidatus Moraniibacteriota bacterium | reverse complement strand
CAACAGGACAGGCTTCCTATTGCATGCTCTTGGTGTTCGTCGCAAACATATAGCTGAGGCAGAACAGTACGTTGCTAAAGAAAAAGAAACGAAGCCGACACTGTGGGGGTATAAGTTTGCTTTTATTTTAGCTCTTTTGAAGGATCTTTTGGATCTCGTTGGTTTTTCTCTCCCGGTACTGAGCTGGATTGTGAGCAGCATGTTCGCTATTGCAATATTTATAGCTCTCTATCTTGCTAAAACCAACAGGAGTCTTTTCGAGATACGTAAGATTGCTGTTTTTATTGTCGGGTTTATTGTTGAGGCAGTAGGATTTGGTATCAACTTTCTTCCCATTGAGGTTTTGACGGTACTTTTTATCTTTCTTATAGATAAAGTAGAGTCAAACGAAAAAATTGCTAAAGGTATTCAGTTATTGGAGAACATTGTCGGCAAGAGCGACTAGAGAGTGAGCGATGTCTCTATGGCTCAAGTCACTTTTTTGCTACAATAGACTATATATGAAACTTTTTACGAATCAAGAAAAACGTTTCGTGGGGACAGCTGTACTTATTGCCTGCTGCCTTCTTTTCTTTGCATTCTTTCAACAGTCATCACAACTAAGTTCTGTGTTGCAAGGTTTCATCATTACTCTCGTTTTTTTCCTTCTCTTGCCTCTTCTCTATACACGTCTTGTGCTTGGTGAGTCTCTTAGTCATCTTGGCTTTAGGATGCCCAACCAACCCGTAGTAGCCTTTCTTTGGCTTTTGTTTGCTTCAGCTATCGGATTTTTTGCTTGTTGGGGTGTGGTGTATTTGGATCCATCAGTTGTAGAGAAGATCATTTTTCCTGTTCAGGTGGAGACGAGCTTTGTTTGGTTTATACTTTATGCCTTGACACTCCTTCCGCTCGTGACACTTATTTATGAGGTTTTCTTCCGTGGATTAGTGCAGATGCTCTGGCTTTCTAATACATGGAAAGCGGTCGTTTTTCAATGGGCACTCTTTGTTGTACTACTTTTCCTAACAGATGGCATTACAAAGACAGGTGCACCGCTCATAGCCTCAGCCTTGATGGCAGGAGTGGTTGCTCGAAAGACAGACTCTTTATGGTATGCTTTTATTACGAGCTATTTGATTGCTTTTTTGACTGATGTTCTTTTCTTAAGTCTTCGCTAACGTTTATGACGATTTCAAAACCAAAACATAAAATCCTCGCGTTACTTTTATTTGTCAGCCAGCTTGTTTTTTTGGCACCACTTCCAGCTCAGGCTCTTTTTGGAGTTTCTATACCATCTGCTTCGCAAATCGCCTCAGATGTTGAAAAAAGATACCATGTTGATTTGGGCAACGCACAGGATCAAGGCGAGTTGTTCAATGTAGCTGCTAATAAACAGCCAGCGCCAGAGGTCTCGCTTTTCTTCTCGCCAACCGATCCACGTGCAGGTGAAAAAATAACAGCTCGGGCTTTCCCAGTTTATTTCAGTAATAAAGAAGAGTCCTTGTATTACACGTGGTATATCAAGCATCAAGGATGTGATATCGATAATTCCCCAAGCAAGACCAAAAGAGATCTTTGTGACCGTAATAGCGATGGACGTATCACGGTAGAGGATTGGAAAATTGAAGCCATGAAAATCATTGCTCAGAATAGTTATGACAACAGTCAGACGGATTATGGATCCGATAGCGATGATGATGGTTACAAGGCGCGTTTTGGTGGTGACAACAAGATGAACACGCCGAATTACTGTTATTATCATGATAATGAAAGTGGCACTAACTACGAAATCGCTGATGGAGGTAATACCTCTTTTGACTGCCCTGCTGGGCAAACGCCAGTCTGTATGGTGGATAATCAAGAAGTGCAACCAGGAACAATACCAGGAAGTACTCTTGGTAACAGTGATGATGGAGACACCTTTCAGGTAAACTCAGGGACTTGCTCGGTTTCCGGACTACCTACTTGTGATGGTTCTGGAAATGTCAGTTGTGGTGTAGGTACACCGAAGTGCGTCAGTGATCCAACGGGAAGTAGTGGTTCCTGCGGCTCCTCTCTTACTACGTGCCAAACGTCGTCAGCTATCGGTGCTAATCCTACCTGTCGGCACCTTTTTCCAAACGCGACTAGTAACACGTCGGGAGATGGCGTTTTTGGTGAGCAAGAAGAGCGTTTCTGGGGTACTGATCCAAATGATCCTGATACAGCAGATAATGGTAATAAGGATGAGGCTAACGTAGTTGGTTTTGGGCGTTCAGCCTTTACTTGGAACTATATCGCCGGAGACCAAGTAGGCGTAGCTGTCGAAGGAGCCTCTATGATGGCCACCAAGCATGATAATTCAGCCCTTATGATCATGTGGGCCTTTCCAAAACAAAATTGTCCAATATCAAAAGCCAAGGGGACTGGATCATACACGACTAATATTAAGAATTATTCAGTTCAGATAGATACGGTAGATATTAATCTTAACGATTGTCTAGAAGGCAACTTAGTTGATCCTGCCCAAGGCGGACAAGCAACCAATCTCGATGTAACTGTAACTGCATCACAAGACCAGCCACTGAACGATGAGAGTGGCGATGGATCGGGAGATTTGGTGATAGCCAATGCGTCTATCAGCAATGGGAAGCAGAGTATAGCCGGCTCTCTTTTTGAATGGAATGTAGAGATCAGTAATAATGCACAGTTTAGTGGCGCTATTGGACCAACAGCTAACATCACCAAAGATCTTCTTGATGCTGGGCTACTAAGCTCTGTAAAAGGAAACGCTCTTGACAGTCTTCGTCTGAAGCTGGATATTCCACGTAATCGTTCAGTCGGAGGTAGAACGCTCTCGAGTTATCTTGTCAATGATATTGGGTATCTTCGCTTCTCTACTAGGGTTAGTGAAAACTTTGATAGTGGAGTGGTTCGTAAAGGAAGAAGCGATGTGATAGTGAAGTTTGTTTCTACAGGAAGAAAAATTGTTGCTACGAGAGTGAGCCCCACGCTCGTCGGTGAGAAGATGTTGGTCAGTCTCGATAATAATGGAGTTATCTGTAATGACGATGTTTTGGATCGGAATCTTTGTCGAGTCATTCAAAATGAAATCATCGGTCTTAAGGTTGATGATCGAGGACTTTCTAACTTCCAGTGGAATATCAACGGTAGTCCAGTGACCTGTACCGCTTCGAGCGTCTCGCCTGATTGTTCGGATGGCGAGCAGAATGCTGTCAATTTCTTCCCAGTGACAGGTAAGCCGGGAGATACTTACACCGTCAATCTCACTGCTAATGATGTTACTTCTGGAAAGACAGTAACTCTAGCACGATCGTTTCGTGTAGTTGAGCCAGCTATTGAGGTGGTTTCTACGGATGAATCCTTGATCTGGCCGAAGTTCCTGGGTCAGTATAGAGATATCACCGGACGGGCGACTAATTGTCCCGATGGACTTTGTAATGACTACAGTAAAGATGTATTGCAGGCTAATACTAGCAGTGCTGTAAATGTTGAAGCCAAATTTATACCAAGTTTTCTCGCTGATACTGCGGAGAGAGAATGGTATATTGATAATGTTTTGATTAGCGAAACAGCGCCGAATAAAAACACTTTTGATACGCTGGCTATACCAGGGCAGGTGATGAATCTTGAGATAGTGGCACGAGTGGTGCAGCGAGATGACCTACGAAGAGCCCTGTATGACATATGGGGGGTTTCGCCGCTTCAATCACCAGAGATTGTATTCTCAAAAACGGTTCAGGTTGAGATGGTATCTGTAGATACTCTTGCTAAGAAAACGGGTCCGCTCAAGTACTTTGCGGCTATTGTGAGTTATGTTCCGACGTCACTGATTTTCGCTTTCCGCATCATTTTAAGTGGAGCGGTCATTCTCTTCGCAGTCGCTTTTCTAATGGGGTCACTCCCCCAGGAAGGAGTTGCTCGAAGACGGTAGAGATACAAAAGAATATCATTTTTTAAAGCAAAATCCCCCTAAAAGGGGGATTTTTTGTGGGCAGGGAGGGACTCGAACCCTCAAGCCGAAGCACTAGTTCCTAAGACTAGCGTGTATACCAATTCCACCACCTGCCCAGATTCTTACTGTACTATTGTCGCTGATTCTCCAAAGAGAGTCAACAGGCGGTCTGTTTCTTCCTTGACGGCACCGGTGTAGGTATATTCGCCGTGGTGACGAGTGTTTTCGCCATAGGTATGACGCTTATGGTCGAGATGAAGGTTGATAAAGCCAGTCATTTTCTCAACTTTCACGTATGCATGAAAGCGTGGATAGCCTCCGCGAGCAAGTTCTCGGATAAAGCTCTGTTCAACGCCCTCAGCGCGCTGGAAGGTGTAACCTACTCGCCGCATGAAGGTCAAGAGGTTTTCTGTAAGGGGTTCTATTTTAATTTTCATAATTCACTATTTTTACCTTTTGTATTTTTCGCTTTGCTTTATTTAACCCAGTGCTTTTTCTTCATCTTCGTAACCTCTTTTTCATTTTCTTCAAGAGCTACTTTCTTGGCAAGAGCACGTAGTTCTTCAAGAGAAGCGCCATGGAGCTCATCCGCACGTTCGAGAAGGTATTCGCGAGTATTGCGCGTAGGGTCTTCAAGCACTTCAGCGAGCAATATGTCCAAGAGAGTACCAATAGCTGGTCCTGGTTTGAGACAGAGGCTTTCCATGAGGTCAGTGCCCTTGATAGCAAGCATTTTGACTGAGAGAGGATCCTGAGAAACTTTGTCGATCATGAATTTTAGGTGACGCATTTTGTAAGGGACTGCTTTGGGGACGCCCGATCCAAGACGGTCACCAACGCGTACATCGAGAAGATCATCCATATTATCTTTACCGACTCGTTTGATAAGGCGACGCACTGCTGCCTCACTTACCTCTCCAACGTTATAGAAAAACATATGCTGGTCTACCAAAAGAGTCACTTTTTCAATAACAGCTCGGGGGTATTTGAGATTCTCAAGGAGTTTCTTGGTCATGCGAGCGCCAACATGGTCATGGTTGTAAAAGGTTGCGTAGCGCCCCTGACCCCTTTTGGTACGAGGCTTGGCGACATCGTGAAGTAGGCAGGCGAGACGCACTTCCAGTTTGTGGGAGGGGCAAGTTGCGAGAGTACGAAGATTGTGTTCCCAAACAGTATAAATATGGTGGAGGTTTTGTTCGACGCCGACACCTTCCGCAAGGTCAGGGAGAATAGAGCTTAGAAGTTCGGTATCTTTGAGAAGCTGAATACCATAGGCTGGGCTTTGAGAAAGTAAAATCTTATTGAGTTCATCTTGAATGCGCTCTTTAGCAATCCGTCCAAGATCTTTGGCATGAGCAAGGATGGCATCAGCGGTTTCTTTGGCAATGATCCAGTCGTGATTAAAGTAGTCGTCCTTTTTTGGTGCCCGAAGTTCGGTCACGAGGCGAATAGCACGCAGTAGGCGTAGAGCATCTTCTTGAAAGCGTTCATTTGCGTCACCTACAGTTCGTAACACCTTATCATGAAGGTCTTGTTGGCCCATAAATGGGTCAACAAGTTGCCAATAACCACCTCTTTGACCGTATGCCATTGCATTAATTGTAAAGTCTCGACGAGAGAGGTCTTTCTCGAGAGTATCTTCGAAAGCAACCAAAGAAGGGTGTCGTCCATCGGTGTAGCGAGCCTCGCTACGATAGGTGGTGATTTCAATAATATCATGTTCTCGATTGGGGTCTCCAGTCTTGAGGAACGGAGCAACTTTGACGCTGACGGTACCGAAAGAGTTTTCATAAAAACTATCAGGAAAAAGTTCGAGGAGTCTTTCAGGGAGGGCATTCGTAGTGATGTCCCAGTCACGAGGCTCTCTCTTCAAAAGAGTATCACGAACACAGCCTCCAACAATAAAGGCTTCGAAGTTTTTTTCTTCAAGAATAGTCAGAAGTGTTGAAACTTCTCTTGGGATAGCGATTTTCATGAAAGCCTCAGTATTTAGGCAAGCGTGCGTTTGCGTTCTTCCTCCTTGTAACAGATGAGGTTGTCACCTACAGCTACTTTGACATTACCTTCAAAGACAACTCCGCATTCATTTCCTTGACCAACTTCGTCAACATTTTGTTTGTTTTGTTGGAGATTCGCCATTTTACCGCGACCAACTACCTCACCATCTCGAGTGACTTCAAGAAGAGATCCTCTCAAGAGCTTCCCTTCAGAAACGCGTCCTCCAAGAATCATGTCACGCTTACCTGTCTTGAAAACAGCCAAGACAGAAAGAATACCGGAATCAGTGCGAACTATTTCTGGAGGGAGGAGGTCTGACATTTTTTCTTTAAGAGCCTCGACAAGTTTGTAGATAATATTGTAGCCAACAATTTCGATGCCGCTTTTCTCCGCCATACGTTTTGCTACAGCGGTGGGTTCACTATTAAAACCAACCACAAGAGCATTGGCGGTCTCAGCAATTTTAATATCAGACTCAGTGATAGTGCCGACGGCACTGCTGATGATCTGAAGAGACACTTCTTCTGATTGAATAGATTCAAGAATTTGTAGTATAGCCTCGAGGGAACCTTGAACATCAGCTTTAATAACAAGATGAAGTTTCTTTATCTCGCTCTCTTCATCATTGTTGTTGATCATGCGAGGACCATCCTTGCTAATGGCTTCCTTAGAGTAAGACCTGGCTTGACCCTTGTTACTGACCACATGAGTCACATCATTGACTTGAGGAGTGTCATTAAAACCATAGAGAGTGGCAGGTACTGAAGGGGGGGCTGATTCAAGACTTCGACCAGCAAAATCTTCGATACGGCGAATACGACCAAAAGTCTTACCCGCCACGATATCCTGACCAACCTTGAGAGTACCGGTACGGACTAAGACAGTAGCTACTGGACCCTTCTGTGGATCAAGATGTGATTCGAGCACTACTGCTAGGCCATCACGTTTGTGGTCAGCGCGAAAATCAGCTACTTCAGCGACCAAAAGAATACTCTCGAGGAGTTTATCGATATTGAGGTTATTCTTCGCGCTAATCTCTACGCAGAGAGTGTCACCACCCCAGTCTTCAAACAAGATTCCGTGTTCCGCAAGCTCTTGTTTGACTCTTTCTGGCTTAGCTTCAGGTTTGTCTATCTTGTTGATGGCAACGATGACAGGGAGTTTGCGCTCCTTGAGGTAGGTGATAACTTCTTTGGTTTGTGGACGCACTCCATCATCAGCTGCTACGACGAGAATGGCAATATCGGCAATAGAGAGACCACGCTTACGCATTGCTGCAAAGGCTTCATGTCCAGGGGTATCAACAAAAGTGATGAGTTGTTTCTGTTTTTTGACTTGATAGGCACTAATATGCTGAGTGATACCTCCAGCTTCGCCACTAGCGACACTTGCCTTACGGATAGTATCAAGGAGGGTAGTCTTACCATGGTCTACATGTCCAAGGATAGTGACAACCGGAGGACGAAGGGAGAGGTTCTTTCCGGAGTTTTTCTCTTCCGTGAGAATTTTGTTCAGCGCTTCTAAAGTGATCGTTCCTTCACTATTTTCTTCTTCGCTTAAGGTTGTCTCAAAACCAAGGTCTGAAGCAATAACACTCGCTGTCTCAAAATCAACCTCTTCATTGATAGTGGCGAGGATGCCGTTTTTCATGAGCTCAGTAATCACGGCGTTAACGGGCACACCAAGGCTATCACTGAGTTTCTTGACGGTGATTGATGGTGGGAGCGAGATAGCTTGAGTGTTTGATTCCATGGTGAGAGTGGTAATAATAATTTAGACTTTAGTAATTTTGTGGCTATGCATAGCCTTGATCACTGTTTCCTTCTCTTCATCAGTGAAAGGAAACTCCTTGGGCTGACCATCCTTAACGGGCTTGGCGTATACACGAGTACCTTCTCTTGTATGGAGAGATGAGATTATGACCCCAGTATTGGTGCCATCGAGAAGGGCGACACAGAAACTTTGGTTGCCACCAACTTCTTTGAAAGGATTGAAGCGCCCAACACTGACTTTGTGGATGGTCTTTAAGCTCAAATCACGAAGCTTGTTAACTGCTTCAAAGACCTCTTGAATCTCTTGGTCGAGCACCTTCACCTCCTTCAGCTGCTCAGTCAAGATATTCTCAAGGTCGCGAGCCTCCTTATCGCCAAAGAACAGAGAAAGCTGCTTCTGTAAATGAGATTGTTTTCGGAGTAGAAAAACAACGCTTAGGAGTAAAAAGAGCTGCAACACAGAACAAAAGACAAGCAAGGCTAACTGAAGGGCAGAAAGTGAGGTAAAAAAGTCTTTAAGTACCATAAAAAAGAGATCTGTGTTTAGATACAGTATCACGAAAAAAGCTTTCTGTAAAGGCTTTTTTCGAAAGGAGCTTCTCTAGAGCGAAGAGAGTCTTTTAGGATGATTTTTTTCATCTTGTCCGGTCCAGTCCCGTATATAAAGAAATCGAGGACCGGAATAACCAAGTTTCTCAGACGTAACATGAGAGAGAAAGTCTTCTTGTGAGCGTATCCAAAGAGTGTATTCATCATAGAGAGCTTGATATACTATCATGGGAGCTAAAGTTTCCTCTAAGGTAGCCTCTGTAATAACGAGGTAGTATTTTCCTTTGTAGTGTTGATAGATACCTTTTTTCATATAGAGTAAGTATAGCAAATAGTCGAGCATGAATACATTTTCTTATCTCAAAGGGATTCATCACAGAGCGTGGCCAGAAGGCTTTGTTTTTTTGACACAATCAGAACGTTTTCTTAGAAGCGTCTTTCCATCATCAAAAGCGAAGCTCTTGGTACAAGTGGGTAACCGAGGTGTCTTGGTTGGAGGAAAATTTTTCCATCTAGAATATTTCACTGGTGATCAGCAACCCGAAGTGTGTCGAAAAAAAGGGGTGTGTCTACAGATATGGAGTAGACTACAGGCCAAGAGACCTAAAGGTTGGCTGGCTTTACCAGATTTTCTCTCAAGAGGAGCGGTAGGAATTGTTGATCTGCGTCAAATATCGATACAGTACTGGGAAACCTGGTCTCAGTACGGAAGACGTTACCGTAGAAGATGGCTCCAGCAAGACCAGTACAAGATAAAACGCGTTTCAAGAGAGGAATTCGTGAAAGCCTACCAAAAATGCACACTCAAGAAGTCTTTGGTAGAGATGTTTTCTCTGTCATTGAAACACTACGAGGATGTCTATGAACGAGACATTTACTTTTGGGTGGCAAGGGAAGAACGCTCATCTCATATCATCGCTGGTTTAGCAGTTGTCTATGACCAGGAAACAAAACAAACGTTTCACCCAGCCGCCTTTATTCTCCCCGAGGCGAAGAAGACCTATGCTCAGGTTGGGCTCATGGATCACTGGTTTGCTGAATCCCAGAAGATGTCAGGGATTGATTTTTTGAATCTTGGTGTGATGTGGAGACAAGTAGACCCACCTTCCTGGAAGGGATACTCAGAATTCAAGACGCATTTTTCACCAGGGGTGTTTTTGTTCCGAGCCCCACTTTTACGATTTTTTTGGAATCGCTAAGTCCACACCTTCACTTTTCAGAAGAGCTTTTTTTCTTTTGACCCCACCCTTAGCCGAATAACCACCTAGACTGCCGTCAGAGCGAATGACTCGATGGCATGGAACTGCTGGTGCGAGTGGATTCTTGCCAACAGCATTTGCTACAGCCCGGACTGCCTTTGGTCTACCAATCCGTCTAGCAAGTTCAGCGTAAGTAATTACAGAACCTTTTGGAATACGAGTGAGTTCCTCCCAAACGAGTTTTTGAAAAGAAATCCCAGCCAGTTTTTGAATAGTTAATCGAGAAGTCATAACTCCTTTTTCGTGTAAGAGAGTTGGTTGCTGATAAAACGAAAGAGAATAATGCCGATATTCCAAGGGATAATAGAGAGAAGAGTAAAGAAGATGATTTTTGGATCAGGAAAAAACTGTTGAGCAATAAAAATAGCGAGCGTGAAGTTCATGTAGACGATGCAAAGGACAATGGTGAGACGGTCACGAAGATTGTGCCGCCAAAAGAGATTGTAGGCAATGACGTGAATAGATAAAAAGAAGAGAAGCATGCCAATAAGAGCAAGGGCTGACTCAAAAGTAAAGCTTTCTCGAAGAGTCTCACTATATTTAGCACTAATTGAAGCAAAAAGGAGACACATCATACCGAAAGAAAGAGGTTTGATAAAAGAGTGTACTCGCACAAAAACAGATGATGAGGAGAGCCACAAGCGAACCCCTTGAGCCAAGAGAAAGGGTAGAAAAATAACAGTGAGAAGAGTCATGAACATATGCCAAAGAGCAATATGCTGATTTTGATCGAGAAGTTGATTGAGAATGAAGGGAATAGTGAGTGGAGCAAAGAAGGATGTGCTAGCGGTGATAATGAGAGCAAGGGGTACGTTGCCTCGAATAAGGCTGACGAGAAGAGGAGAGGTCATGCCGGATGGCATAGCTGCAAGCAGAAGGATGGGGATGGCAATTGGAGGAAATATCCAAAGAGCAAGAAAATAACTTCCTAATGGAAGCAGAATAAGCATGAAGAATGTTGCAGCAAGAATAGTCTTCCAGTGGTGGAGTTCGCTACGAATTTCATGAATATTAATTTTGAGACTACTGAGAAAAAAGATACCTTGCAGTAAGAAGGTAGAGTAGGTATTTAGGGGTGCAAATATAGCAGGAAAAAATAAGCCCAACAAGAGGGAAAGCAGAAGGACGTTGATATAGGAATCATGTGGGCGATGTGATGTGTAGTGTTGTGACATAGTGTGATAGTATCTCCCTAGAGTTCTTTTTCTTGCTACATAATCAGTGTATACTGTAGGTACATAAAATAGAAGGTATTTAACTTTTTATCCTCACTCTGTTCAGAGAAGAAGAAGTCTTTCTTCTCTTTACTTACTTCGTTTGATAATAAAATTCACTATGAGTACCGCAAGCAACCTGAGCTTCGTCGATCCAGCTGAAGTATTGAGGGGTCTGCCTATCCAACTAGGTCAGAAAGTTGTAGATTTCGGATGTGGAGCTGGTTTTTTTTCATTCGAGTTTGCAAAAAGAGTCGGTCCAGAGGGGCAGGTCATTGCCCTTGATATTCTACCGAGTGCACTTGAGGCAGTGGCTAGTCGAGCTAAGACTCTTGGTCTACAGAATCTCGAAACCAGAAGGGCGAATCTTGAGCGAGAAAAAGGGTCTCGATTGTTAGCAGAGAGTATGGATTGGGTGGTTATCAAAGATATGCTCTTTCAGAATGAGAACAAGCAGGTCATTCTGAGTGAGGCTTTTCAAGTATTGCAATTAGGTGGGCACGCCTTTGTGATGGAATGGCGTCCAGAGGCTACGACGTTTGGTCCGGAGCGGGGGCTCAGAGTTTCTCAGGACGTTCTCAAGCGACTCCTCGAAGAAGTGGGATTCTCTATTGTCAAAGAACTTTCAGTTGGAGCCTTCCACTACGCATTTTTAGTAACCAAAAAGTAGTATGATTTTTTTGCGTAAAGGATTGAAGATGCTGTTCGGATTAAGTCTTGTTTTTTTCTTGGGTGGGTGTGGTCTGAAGGGGTCTGCGCCGGAAGGGTATAAAGTAGATCTTGAGGTTTGGGGAGTCTTTGATGATTCAGATGCCTACCAAGAGATTTTTTCTGCTTACAAAGAAATCAATCCTTATGTAGGAGAGATTCGCTACCGAAAGTTACGGCCAGAAAACTACGAAGAAGAACTACTGCAAGCTATGGCAGCCAACAAAGGGCCGGATATTTTCATGATTCGTAATGCTTGGGTCAAGGACTTTCAGGATAAGATAGAACCAGCTCCAGAGAACTACAGCGAAAAAACCTATCGAGATGCTTTTGTTGATGTTGCTGCTGATGATTTTATTGGTGAGGATCAGAAGATTTATGGAGTCCCTCTCTCGGTAGATTCATTGGCGTTGTACTACAACAAAGATCTTTTCAATGCAGCAGGTATTGCCACACCACCGACCACTTGGGAAGAGTTGGCCGCTGACAGCGCACTCCTTACCCGTTTGAATAGTACGGGCACCTTTGATCAGTCAGGTGTCGCTTTGGGAACGGCTATTAATCTCCACCGTTCCACTGATATTTTGTCAGCTATGATGTTTCAGCTTGGCTTTGACCCGGGAACTTCTCGCGACATTAATCTCACAAGTGAGTCAACGCGCAAAGCCGTGGAGTTTTATACCCAGTTTGCTAATATTCGTTCCTCCCAATACAGCTGGAATGCTAGTCAGCACTACTCCATCGATGCTTTTTATGAGGGAAATTTGGCAATGATGCTCAATTATTCTTGGCAGTATCCGACCTTGAAGCAGAAGAATGCCAAGCTTAATATTGGTATTGCTCCTTTGCCGCAGTTCATTGGAGGTAAGCAGTCCAATGTTGCCAATTACTGGGGGTATGCTGTCACTAAGAACAAAGAATATGTTCCTAAGGATACTAAAGATACTATGGCACAGGATAAGTACACCACTCTTCGCCGCCATGAAGCATGGCAGTTGCTTCGTTTTATGGCTTACCCGAGCTCTAATAAGACGGTTACGCTCGAGAATGCCATTACCAAAAATACTAAAGACTTTCCGTTGAAGTTTGATCCAGCCAAGAAATATCTCGAAACAACCAAAAAACCAGCAGCCAGAAGAGACTTGATTGCAGAGCAACAAAATGATGTTGTGTTAGGACCATTTGCAAGTGGTAATCTCTTGGCAAAGAATTGGCAACAGACAGACGTCACCAAGATAGAGACCGTCTTGGCTGATACCATCGAAAGTATCGTGCGTGGCGAGCGAACTCTCTTTGATGCGCTCAATATTGCTACCAATCGCATACGAGTGCTGGCGAAGTAGTTCAAAAGCATAGAGATTTGACGAGAAAGAGATTTTAGGTTAGAATAAAAGAAATTTAAAGGCGTCTCATACGCCTTTTTTCATTCTTTAAAGGCATACATCAATGGAAATTCGAAATATTGCTATTATTGCTCATGTGGACCACGGTAAGACAACGCTGACCGATGCTTTGATGCGTCAGACGGGTATGGTGGTAGAAGGAGCTTCTATGGACTCCAACCAGCTTGAGCGCGAGCGAGGCATCACTATTTATGCCAAAAACGCTTCACTCAATTACAAAGATACGAAAATTAATATCGTTGATACACCAGGTCACGCTGACTTTGGTTCTGAAGTAGAGCGCGTCCTTCGCTCTATTGATAGCGTCGTATTGGTGGTAGATGCTCAGGAAGGACCGATGCCACAGACACGCTTTGTTTTGAAAAAATCGCTCGAGCTTGGTCTCAAGCCTATTGTGGTTCTGAACAAGATTGACAAGCCAGCCGCTCGTCCAGATGAGGTCTCTGAGATGGTGTACGAACTCTTCTTGGATTTAGGCGCCAATGATGAACAGCTAGATTTCCCAGTGGTCTATGCCATTGCTCGTGAAGGTGTGGCTAGTATGACGCTCGATGATAAGGGTACCAATCTTGATCCTATCCTTGATACTATTTTGGCTCACGTAAAGCCGGCTCCGAATGAAGTGGACGAAGTGTTGGTGGCTCAGCCGTTCAACCTTGGTTATGACAATTTCGTTGGCCGTTTGGCTGTTGCTCGTATGTACAAGGGCACCCTCAAAGTTAATGATACCGTTCATATCTCTAACATCAACGGTAAAAAGGAGACTGGCAAGATAGTCAAACTCTTTACCTTCCAAGGGCAAGACCGCATAGAGGCAAACAGTGTTGTAGCGGGTGATATTGTCATGATTGCTGGTCTGCCTACTATTGAAATCGGAGATACCATCAGTAGTGTTTCTGACCAGGAGCTGCTCCCAGCTATTGCTATTGATGAACCAACTATCTCACTTAACTTTCTTGTTAACGACTCTCCTTTCGCAGGTCGTGAAGGAAAGTTTGTGACCAACAAGCAGATTCGAGAACGACTTGAGAAAGAATTGGAAGTGAATGTTGGTCTGAAGATTGAGTTTGGAGATGCTACGTATAAGGTGTATGGCCGTGGAGAGCTTCACGTGGCTATTCTCTTGGAAAATATGCGTCGAGAAGGCTATGAAGTGCAGGTATCTCAGCCACAGGTAATCATCAAAGAAGTGGATGGAGAGAAGGTAGAGCCATATGAAGAAGTGACTATCGAGTGTCCACAGGAAGTGACAGGTACCGTCATTGAGAAACTCGGCAAGCGCAAGGGTATCATGATCGATATGCGCGAGGGAAGCGGTGGTTATGCTCGAATGCTTTTCGAAGTACCAACTCGTGGACTTTTGGGTTATCGAGGGGAGTTCGTCGTGGATACTCGTGGCGAAGGAACGCTCTATACTCGAGTGCTTGGCTTCCGGACACATGCTGGAGACATCAAGAAACGTGATGAAGGCTCTATGATTTCTATGATTACTGGGAAGGCTCTCGCCTTTGCTTTGGATAATCTCCAGAATCGCGGCATTCTCTATATAGCTCCAAGTACAGAAGTCTATGAAGGTATGGTAGTAGGTAATGTCAGCAAGGGAGGAGACATGAGTGTCAATCCAGTCAAAGGGAAACAGCTTACCAACATGCGTGCTTCTGGATCAGATGATTCTATCAAGCTGGTCCCTGCTTGGGAACTCACTATTGAGCGTGGACTTGAGACAATGTCGGAGGATGAGTACCTAGAAATCACCCCCGAATCCGTTCGTCTTCGCAAACAACTCCTGAAAGAAACAGACAGAACAAAAGCTGGAAGGAAAAAGTAGGAGTTAAGAAGTCAGTGATAAAACAAGATGTAAAACAAGAGCCTTCTAGGCTCTTGTTTTGTGTTATACTAGAAAAAACAAAAGAATTATGCGTGTATTTTTTTTGAGTCTTTTTTTTCTGAGCAACCTTTTTTTGGGAGCAGCTGCTTTTTCTCAACCAGTGGAAGCGAGCGGTCTTGTTCCGTGCGGGTTAAGTTCTGGTACGGCAGCTGAGATGGCTCCCTGTACAGCCTGCCACCTCTTACTCATGGCGAGTATTATTATACAGTGGATACAGCGTGTGATGGTTGTGATTGGTATTGCTGTTATTATGGCCATGGGGGTACTCTATATTGTTTCTGCAGGAAACGAGAAGATGATTAGCATGGCTAAGGGAGGTATCAAAGCTGCACTTATTGGTATCACAGTGATTATTATAGCTTGGCTCATCGTCAATACGATTATCCGTATGGCAGGAGCCTCAGGGTTTTTTGGCGAGTACTTTCAAACAGGAACTTTTTCGTTTACTTGTGACACAACTTCAAATGCTGGTACTGCCACCAGCACTGGGTTTGGAGCCGGAGCTGGTAATGGTGGAGCACCTGGGAGTGGTGGAAATCCAGGGAATGTGACATGTACCACTGGGAAGTGCGCGAGCATGTCTAATGTTGTAGCAGCTGCCAAAAATAATGCATCGGGAGTTAATTCAAATATTATAATGTCCATTATTGATGGAGGGGAAGGTTGTAATAAGTCTGTTTCTGCTGATGGATTTGGGTCATGCGGCTATTCACAAGCACTGCCAGCAGTGCGTGCAAAGTGTGGCATTACTGGGTCGAGTAGCGAATCGTGTTCCAAAATTCAAAGTGATGTTCAGCTGGATATTAATTGTGCAGCTTGGTTGATTAATAGCAATGAAGGGCGTTGTGGAATGGATATAAGAAACGTGGCTTCTTGTTACAATAGCGGAAAACCTAATAACTGTTCTAATACGACCAATAATTATTGCGGCAGAGTAGAGGCATACTATAATAGTTGTTAATAATATAGGGCTATGAAATATCTCGCAATATTTTTTTTGAGTGTAACACTACTATTAGCAGGCACTCTTCAATGTGTGATAGCGGCTGAGAATAATATTGTAGTTTTCTCGTTCCAAAAAGGAGCTAATGGTTCACTTCAACTTTCTAAAAATTCACCAGAGAGTATTAAATTATCGTATGATCCAAGTTTTTCTTTCATAATCTTTGATCAAGAACAAAAGCCTGGGGAATATCAGATTCATCTTTATGATGTGACAGGTGCCGACATATTGAAGTACAACTTCTCTGGAGAGAGTGGAGTATTTCAGTATGTTATTCCCTATTTTCCCACAGTGATTTCTTACAAAATTTTCCGTACAACAGATAACGCGCTTGTACTAGAAGGATCTTTGCGAGAGTTCTCTTCTTGTAATGCTAATCAAATCTGCGAGTTTGAACTAAAAGAAACCATGGACACTTGTTTGGCGGACTGTGCTAATGGTAATACTCAATACAGCCAAGAAACAACGAAAACTCTTGATGAAAATGGAGGAGTGATTAGAGATCCTCAAACGGGAGATGTCGTATTAAGAAAGGCAATACCTGCAAGTCTCCCTCCTGTTGATGTCACAATAGATCCCGGTGACCAAGATATTGCTTCTGATGCTACAGTGAGTCAAGTACAGTCTCAACAGAGACTTGTTATTCTGATTTCTGCTGGATTCATATTGGTAGGCGCTAGCTTGGTTTTGTACCTATGGTATCGTAAACGTCGTACATAGCAAGATGAATATGTTTCATTTTATACAGACACCCATTGCTCAGGCAGGAACGATAAGTGATGCGACGCCAGTGGCGACTATTCTAGAGAATATTCTGAACTTCTTGTTGTCAATCATAGGGGTGCTTGCTATAATTTCTTTAGTAGTCGCGGGACTTCTGTATATGACAGCAGCAGGGAATGAGAAACAAATAGGTACCGCTAAAAAAGCATTCTTTTTTGCGCTTATCGGTATCATTGTTGCCTTCGGTGCTCTCGTCATTGTCAGTCAACTCGGAGCGCTTCTTGCTCCATAAATACAAAAAAGGAAAGGAGGTGAGAGAATATGACATTTGCAAAAAAATATTTCTATAGCACACTAGCTTTCGCTTTGCTCTTGATGCCTTCTTTGGCAGGCGCTCAGTGGACAGCTGGTCAGAACAATGCTCAATCAGCTCAGCTTCCAGGAGGAACCATCATTGGTATCATCAAGACAGCGATGAACTGGTTGCTCGCCGTTCTTGGTTTCATCGGTATCATCGCCTTTGTAATCGCTGGTATCCTGTATCTCACCGCAGCCGGAGATGAAAAGAAGGTAGAGACAGCCAAGAAGGCCATGGTCGCAGCTATCACAGGAGTTATCGTTGCTTTGATTGGTTTCGTCATCATTCAAGCTGTCGATACATTCTTGGGAGCAAGTACAACCAACTTCTAGTTTTCGGAATAGAGGAAAACACCTTTCGATAAGAAGGGTGTTTTTTTGTGGTATAATAAAAAAAAATAAAACTATGAAATTCTATCTCAAAAATATATTCGTTGGAGTTTTCCTGCTGAGCCTTTTCCTTCTTCCTCTCGCTGTCTCCCAGGCAGCGGCTGACTGCGGTCCTGGAATGAGTCTCTCTGGAGGAGTGTGTCTTCCTACCGAGACAGGACTCTCTGATATGAGTATCCGAGACCTCCTTCAGAAGTTCATGTATTGGCTCCTACTTATTGTAGGAATGATTGCTATTATTGCCTTTGTCATCGCGGGTATTCAGTATCTAGCATCAGCAGGAGACGAGAAGCTCGCTGAGAAAGGTAAGCAGAATATGTTGAATGCCATTATCGGTATCATCGTTGCCTTGAGCGGATTGGTCGTTATCAATGCTATCAGCAGCTTTCTTTCAACAAGCACAACGGCTTTTTAGTATGAAAAAGAAATATTTTTTAGCGTTTGTACTTCTTTTTATAGGGAGTCTTGTCTGTGGTTCTGAGGCTCAAGGAGCGCTAACAAGTGCCCAATGTCAGGCAAAGGGAACAGGATCAACTTGTAGAGTGCCATTTATGTTTGGTGATGGTTGCTACGACTCGGAAAAAGTTGGTGAAGCGTGTCAATCAGGATCACAAGTATGTTGTACACCTTATACAACACTTTGCAAACAGGCTGGCGGTAGAGTAGCGATCGGAAGTGGTAGGTCTTCCGCTCAGTGTAATCCTGGTGATACGGTCCCATATTCATGGGGTGGCTCGAAATGCTGTGTAGGGAAAGTAACTACTCCAGCTCCAGCCCCCAAACCAACCACCCCAGCTCCTAAACCAACAACTCCAACCCCCAAACCAACAACTCCAACAACTCCGTCCGCTCCAGCTACTCCCGCTACCAATGATGCTACTTGCAAAGCGCAGGGAGGAGTATGTAGTTCTACTTGCGCTACCGGAAGTAAACAAAATGGTACGTGTACTTCTGGCCAATGCTGTGTGCCTGATGCAACCACTAATCCTGGCGGTACTGGAGGGGCCACGACCCCTACTGCTGGAGAGAGTATTCGTATTGAATTTGCCAATCCGACTGAGTATAGTACGGTAGAACAGTTTTTGGATGGAGTCATGGGTTTCGCACGAAATATCGTCGTTTTGCTTGCACTTGTCTTTCTCATTATTGGTGCCCTCCTCTATATCACGTCAGGGGGTAATGATAAGCGTATCGGGGCTGCCAAGGCTGCTATCACTGCTGCTCTTATCGGTCTGGCTATCATCATGATAGCCCCATCATTCCTGAAAGAGCTCGCCAGTGTGCTTGGTTGGAGTGATCTTCCGAGTCAGGCTAGTAGCGCACCGACAGTGACAGAAATAGCCAGTAGAGTGCTTGATTTTCTTCTTTCTATTGTCGGCGTACTCTCTATCATCATGCTTCTTATTGGTGCCATCATGTATCTCGCCTCAGCTGGAGATGAGAAAAGAGCTGAAACAGGCAAAAATATCGTCAAATACGCCATTATTGGTATTATCGTTGCCTTTTCAGCACTCATTATCGTCAAGCAATTAGCAGCATTTTTCTAGAGTAGGCTTATATAAAGCAAAATATGACAGAAAAGTCAGTTTTAGCCATTGACTTTTCTGTTTTTTTATGCTAAAATAGAGCGTTACAGTGAGATTCTGCCCATTGGGACAGGCTGTAACCGAGACAGGCTTCGGCCTCTCCCGATGGGTAACTTAACAATCTAGATAGAAGGATTAAGACAATGCCAGGATTTGACTTTGCAGCGGCCGCTATGGCCTGGGATGCCGTTAAGGCAGTTCGGGCAATGGCTGCGCCCAAACCCGAACAGCAGACAGCAGCAGGAATTTTTCCGACGCTCGAAGATGAAGCAATTCTCCTCGCTGTTGACGAAGCAGTCGCTCGTCTGTCACCGGATCGTTCGGATATCAAAAATCCGGCCATGAAGGTGGATGGCCGACAGGTCATGCGGAAAATCAAGGCGCTCCGTAAGCGTCTCAAGCCCCACCAGCGGGAACGTTGGCGGAAAATTATCGCTGTACTTGAGCTGACGGAGCATTTCGAAGTTTTTGCAACGTCGATCATCACCAAAACTCCGAATGGGACCAAATCCCAGGAAGGCGAAGAGGTGGACGTTCCTTTCGGGACGGATGGTCGGCGTCAGGCGAACCAAAAGGCGAAGAAAGGTGGCCTCCATGAGGTCATCAAGAATTTCCAGCGGGTTGCCCGAGACTACGAGTACACCTGGGAGGATCCGCGTGTGGGACACCTGGTGTACGTCGCCAGCCTCATCACTACCGATGATCCCAAGTATGATCCAGCCAACAGCACAGATGACTTCAAGGACGCCTATGAGTACCTGCTCGGAAACTTCTTTGACGAAAAGTCGATTTCAGAGCTAGCGATCGAGAAAACCAAGAAGCTGTACGAGGACATTATGTCGGGGGCGTATGACGCCCTTATCTCACTCGGCCTCTCGGACGACCTCAAGGCTGCCGAGCAATTGGTACCCTCTGGCGTCGCGAATCGAATCGCACTGCTGGATGTCGCCTACGAGCAAGCTATCCGAAATGCCATTGCGCGTAAGCGTGGGCAAATCGAAGCTCATCGTGACGGTATCCAGATGCCGCAAATCGGACGTTACAACCGTCAAGGTGAATACGTGATTTGGATGTTGGGCCGTAAAATCCCAACGTTCTTTTCGCCAAGCACCTGGGCTTTCATCATCACCACGATCGTCATCTTCGTGGTGGCGGCGAGTCAATAAGGACGAAGATCATGACTGACACTACCAATACCCGCCACTGGGGACCGGCCGCTCATTTCCTGGGTCTTTCGATCTGGGAACGAGTGAGCTATGTCTCCCGAATCTATCGGAACACCTTCCCCAAGATCGTCTGCATCCTGCTCCTCGCCTTCGGGCTGGGAGTCTGGTTCAACACAAGCGGTCACAAGGAATGGAATGTCATCCTGATGTTCCTTACCATGGCACTGTGGGCGTTTCTGACGTTTCACCCCAAGGGGCTGTTCCACGTTTTCGCTTGGGGGGCTTTCAAAGGCCTCCCCGACTTCGAACTCGACAAGGTCTTCAAGGAATTCGATCTGCCCAACTTCAAGCGCGACGAAGTGCTCAAAGCGGCAGTCGATGAATTCAAGCGCTATGTCTATCTGACCGCTCACGCTGCTCTGTTCTGGACTGCCGCCTTCGCTGTTCTGTCGCTCTTCGATCTGAAGAACGGCTGGGCAGCTTACGGTATCCTCGGTTTCCTGGCAGCACTCGGCCTCCGGTCGGTCGTCTATCAGGCGCCGGCCAAGATCTATCGCTTCATGACTGGCCTGATCCTGACCTTTGGCCTCTTGGCTTCGGTCGTCTCTGCGTATCGCTACATGCATCCGCAGGACGAAACGACGGCTCGTATCGAACGGGCGCAAATGGTCCGGAGCGACAAGGTGAAGGAAGCGCGCGCTCAGGAGCTTCTGGCCAAGAGCGAGCGCGGGGAAGAGCTCACCTTCGATGAAAACGAAGAGCTGAGCCGCTTCCAGGCTGAACGTACCGGACACGGTATGCTCGGTGAGGCCAAGGATGGTGTCTATGATGCCATCGGCTGGAATGCCATCGACAAGGTGGTGGAAGTGCGGTCGTTCGCCAATCAGCTGGTCTGCGGGCTTCGGCCAGGGCAACGGGATGTGACTATCCCGTACCAGCAGATCCGTCTCAATGGCGGTGACTATACCCTGTCGGGTATCGTGATGATCAATGGATCGGCAGTGCAAACTGCTCAGTTCAAGGGTCCCTCGAGCACCTCGGTGCGGGTCAACGATTCGGGCTGTGTCCGGCTTTCCTTCAACCTGACGGCGGAGATGCGAAACATGCGCATCCAGCCGCAACAACTGAACATGACCTTCAAGTAAGCAGCGCCTTTCTTGGATGGTCTCGGAGCGGGTTACCCTAGTGGTAGCCCGCTCTTCTCTTTTTATATGTAACTTTTTGCTTTTTATAGAGGCAGAAGCTTTCTTGACGTGAAGCACGAAAAGCGCTATTATAGAGGTGTTACTGGAATATCGGAGTATGGTTCGCGGAAGCGGACTTTTTTCATTAAAAGGGTAGAATAGTAAGTATTTTGCCACTTCTATAAGCCAGTGTTTATATGTAATTCAATATTTTTAATCTACAAAAGTATGCCGAAGAAAAAAGTACAGGCAGAAGAAACAGAAGACCAGGGAAGTCTCTCGGGACGTCTTGGTGAATTCGGAAGTGCTGTCATGCAGATCGCTGATGAGAAGGGTCTTTCTAAAGAGAGAGTCCTTGAAGTCGTCGAAGCTGCTCTTGCTGCCGCTTATAAGAAAGACTACGGCAAGAAAGGTCAGGTCATCCGCGCTCATTTTGATGAGGTAGCTAAGACGGCGGAGTTCTTTCTCGTCAAAGAAGTAGTCGATGAGACGGTTCGTGAATTCGTCGAAGAAACCGAAGAGGAAGAAGCGCAAGCCGAGCACGCACATGACACTTATGAAGTAGAAGAGGGTAAACTCCCTCGCTTCAACCGCGAGCGTGATATCACCGTCGAGGACGCCAAGAAAATCAAGAAGGGTGCCAAGGTAGGTGACCTTATCGACCTCGAACTTCCAAGTGAAGATAACTTTGGACGTGTTGCAGCTCAGACAGCTAAGCAGGTCATCATTCAACGTATTCGTGAAGCAGAGCGCGAGACCATGTTCGAAGAGTACAAAGAAAAAGAAGGGCAGGTGGTCAATGGTATGGTGCAGCGTGTCGAAGGACGCAATGTCTTTGTCGATCTTGGGAAGTCTATCGGCATCCTTTTCCCATCAGAGCAAATCGAAGGAGAGAACTACCGTGTCGGACAGCATTTGAAGGTGTTCTTGGTCCGAGTGGAGTCTGATACCAAGGGTCCTGGTCTGCTCCTCTCCCGCACCCATCCATCTATGGTAGAGCACCTCTTTACTCTCGAAGTACCTGAGATTTTCACTGGCACCGTTGAAATCAAGGCTATCTCTCGTGAAGCAGGGAGTCGTACCAAGATCGCGGTGACGACAAGCGAAGAGGGAGTAGATCCAATTGGTTCATGCGTGGGTCAGAAAGGTACTCGTGTGCAAGCTATCATCGATGAGCTCGGTGGAGAAAAAATCGATATTATCGAATGGAGCGAAGATGCGACCAAGTTCATCAGTGCCGCTCTTTCACCAGCCAAGGTACTCAAGGTAGAGTTGTTCGAAGATGAGATGCGTGCCGTCGTGACTGTACCGAGTGACCAACTTTCTTTGGCTATCGGTAAGCGTGGACAGAATGTCCGTCTGGCTGCCAAGCTCACCGGCTGGAAGCTTGATGTGACCAGTAGCGAGCCAGCAGTAGAGGAAGAAGAGTCAGAGGAAGCTACAGAAGATGTCACTGAGGCGGAAGCTGTCGAGTCAGCTGAATAATTTTCTTGCTGTATTTTTACTTTTAAAATATCAAAACTATGAATCTTTGGCACGAAGTCTCTTCTGGTAAAAACATCCCAGAAGTCATCAATGTGGTAGTAGAAATCCCAAAAGGATCGAAGAATAAGTATGAGATAGACAAGGAGACTGGTCTTATCAAGCTTGACCGCGCGATGAAAACTTCTCAGGACTATCCATTCGACTATGGCTTTGTCCCGCGCACTCTCTGGGAAGATGGTGATGCACTCGACGTTATTCTTTTGACGACCAACCCTCTCGCATCAGGTATCTTGGTAGAGGCTCGTCCAGTCGCGGTGATCAGAATGATTGATAGTGGCGAAGGTGATGATAAGGTTATCGCTGTTCCAAAGAAAGATCTTCGTTGGGAAGGAGTCAAGGATCTTGCTGATATCAACCCGCACACTATCAAAGAAATCAAGCATTTCCTCGAAACCTACAAGACTATCGAAGAAGGTGAGCACGTAGAGATAACTGGTGTGGAAGGTCGCGAAGCCGCTCAGGCAGCTGTGACCAAATCACTTGCTCTTTACCAGGAGAAATTTCCGGAAGCCTAATTCACAGTATAACGACAGAAACAGTATGCAAGTAACCAAAAAACAACTTCCAGAATCACGCATGGCACTCACTATCACCCTTCCTTGGGAGGAGTGGCAGGGTGAGATAGCTCATGCGGCAGAAGCAATGGCCAAGAACGTCAAGTTGCCTGGCTTCCGCAAAGGCAAAGTACCGAAAGAAGTAGTCGAGCAACGCTTTGGAAGAGAAGCCATTCTTGCAGAAGCAGCTGAGCACGCCGTCAGTCATTCATACCCAAAAGCGCTCAATCAAGAAGGTATCGACGCTATCGGTCATCCAGCTGTGAAGCTCGAGAACTTCAAGGAAAATGAAGACCTTGTGTATAGTGTAGAGACTGATGTGATGCCAACCATTACCTTGGGTAGTGACTGGCGTAAGAAAGTGAAGAAGATCAATGCGGAGGCTGACAAGAAGCAAGAAGCAGTCAGCGACGCTGATATCGAAGCAGAACTCAAGAAGGTAGCTGAAATGCGTGCACCGCTGATCACGGTCAATCGACCAGCTGCCAAAGACGATACAGCTATTGTTGACTTTGAAGTCAAACAAGACGGTGTCATCATCGAAGGCGGTAAAAGCGAGAATCATCCATTAGTACTCGGTAGTAACACCTTCATCTCTGGTTTTGAAGAAGAAGTGGTAGGTATGCAGGCTGGTGAGACGAAGACATTCACACTCTCATTTCCAGCGGAATACCACGCCAAGCATCTCGCTGGTAAACCGGCGGAGTTTACTGTCACTGTACGTGCTATTCAAGAAAAGCAAACACCAGAGCTCAATGACGACTTTGCGAAGTCTTTGGGTAAGTTCGAAGGTCTTGATGACCTGAAGAAGAATGTGCGTACCGGCATGGAAGAAGAGATGAAGGCCAAAGCGACCGAAGCTCGTCGCGTCGAGATTCTTGATGCATTGGTAGAGGGAACATCTGTCGAGTATCCAGCTGTACTGGTCCAAGAAGAAGAGAGTCGTATGCTCCGAGAGTTTGCTTCTCAGGCGCAGATGATGGGTATGGATTTCAATGACTACCTCACTCGCATGGGGAAAACAGAAGAAGAAGTACGCAAAGAGTGGAATCCACAAGCCAAGAAGCGCATTGCTGCTGAATTGGTCTTGCAGGCCGTCGCCAAAGAAGACGAAATAGAGGCTACCAGCGAAGAGATAGAAGAGGAAATCAACAAGACCATGCAGTACTACAAGAACATGGAAGACGCAGAAAAGAAGATTGATCTTCCACGTCTCTACACTGCCGTCAAAGAACAGTTGCAAAACCGAAAGACTCTAGAGCATCTTGAAAAACTCGCCTAGTTATTATTAGTATTCACGACTATGAAGAACACACTTATACCAATGGTCGTCGAGAAATCTCCACAAGGGGAGCGGGCCTACGATATCTACTCACGTCTCTTGAAAGACCGCATCATCTTCATCGGTTCACCTATCAATGACGATGTTGCCAATGCAGTCATAGCCCAGCTTCTTTTCCTTGAGTCAGAGAACGCCAAAGAAGATATCAAAATGTATATCAATTCTCCAGGTGGTCAGGTGACCTCAGCTTTGGCCATCTATGACACCATGCAGTATGTGAAGGCGCCTGTGCAGACTATCTGTCTCGGCATGGCGGCCTCAGCTGCTTCGGTACTCTTGTCTGCTGGAACCAAAGGAAAACGAATGATCCTCCCGAACGCCGAAGTGATGATTCATCAAGTACTTGGTGGAGCGCAGGGTCAGGCCACGGATATTGATATCCAGGCTCGGCATATTCTGAAGACCCGTGACCGTCTCAATAAAATTCTCGCCAAGCACACCGGACAGAAGCTCGGTAAGATAGAAGAGGATACCGAGCGTGACTACTATATGTCAGCCGAGGAAGCGGTGAAGTATGGGATAGTTGATAAGGTGATCAGATAGGAAGGTTCTAGGTGGTAGGTTGTAGTGAAGAATAAGAAATTGAGAAATAGAAAATAAAAAAGCCCTTTTCAAGGGCTTTTTTTGTAGCTTCAGTGAGCCACTTTATGAAATCTAGGCTTATATAAGCAATTTTAATGTACCCTACTATTGACAGAAACAGTTTTTAGGAGTATAATGTAGGGTTCGTTAAAAATATAAATCCTTTTCTTCGGTGATACGCACGTCAGACTCGTGCATGTGATGAGGTGTGTATCAACGAAGAGTGAAGGAGTGAGTGCCATGGCCAAGCGTGAACCCAAACCGACCCGTGCCCAGAAGATCGAAGCAGCCAAGAAGGCTGGCGTCGAAACCAAGAAGCCGACCCCGCGCCGGCAGAACGGCAAGAAGCCCGAAGCGCCGACCTCTGTGGTCACGCCCAAGGTGCCGATCCAGCAGGACCAGTCCAAGGTGACGCCTGCCGACAACGTGACCTCGATGGTCGCACGTGCCGGCAAGCCGAAGCTCGTGGCCAGTTACGCCCAGATCCTCGCCCACCGCAAGCCGGTGATCGACAAGGTCAAAGGCGTGGTCAAGCAGATCAACGCATCCTACGCCGAAAGCGACCGGGACGACCGCGATGCTCAGCACGAGCGCTATGAACTGGCGGACACGACGCTCGACTGGCTGATCGACCTTTTCGACCACAACGGGTATTCGAACCCGGGTGATCGTCTGGTCTTTGCCTGGCTGATGTTCGACCTCCTGCGCCCCATCGGGCACCGGACGATCCAGGTCTGCGACCTGGTCGAAAAGACCTTCCACCTCCGTGGACAGGTGCTTTCCGACAAGGGCCTCGGCAGTGAAATCAAGCATCGGCGCGAACAGCAGAAGAAGCGGCGCGAACAGCAGGGCGACAAGTCGTCGGGCAACCGCCAGGCGGCCTAACGGCGCCCCGGGATAACATCCCAAGCAAAGGACCCCTAGAGAAGAAATTCTCCAGGGGTCTTTAGCATTTTATGTACCTATTTGTTTATAACAGAGCAATTTATTTCAATATTTCAAGCAGACTGGCTCCATTCATAACGCTGGGTTTTGGGATATCCAAGATATCGAGGATGGTCGGTGCGACATCGGAGAGCAGGCCATTGACTTGATTTTGTTCACGCATCATTTGGTCAGCTGTTTTTTCTCGCTGATTATCTGGGGTGATATACCAGAGTGGAATAGGGTTATTTGAGTGCTCGGTGTCTACTTCTCCAGTAGCGATACGAGTTACTTCTTCGACATTACCATGGTCAGCGGTGATAATCATCGCCCCGCCAGCCTTGATGACTACCGGGATAACGATAGAGAGACTCTTGTCAGTCGCCTCCACAGCTTCGATAGAGGCTTTTTCGTTACCGGTATGACCTACCATGTCAGGGTTGGCATAGTTGACGAGGATAAAGTCATATTTGTTGCTCATGATCGCTTTGACGAGTGCTTCGGTGATCTGAGGAGAGCTCATCTCGGGAATTTCATCGAAGTGAGCAACAGTAGGAGAGGGGATGAGAACACGGTCTTCGTTAGGGAAGGGTTTCTCATTTCCTCCATTGAAAAAGTAGGTGACGTGAGCGTACTTTTCTGTTTCGGCGAGGCGGAGTTGCACTTTTTCATACTGTGAGAGGACTTCACCAAGGCTGCCATTGATACTTTCTGGACCAAAGGCGATATGATCACCAAGGTGTTGTTCGTATTCGGTGAAAGTGACAAAGAAAAGATCTTTCTTTTGTCGCGCAAAACCATCGAAGTCGTCTGAGATGAAGGCTTTGGTCAACTCACGGGCACGGTCTTCACGGAAGTTAAAGAAGATAACGGTATCACCCTCTTCGATAAGAGCAACTGGCTTACCGCCATTTTCGATGACAGTTGGCTCGATGTATTCATCAGTGATGTTTTTGAGGTAGTTTTGTTCGAGGCAGATGAGTGGATCATCAGTCTTCTCTCCAATACCTTCGGTGAGCATCTTATAGGTCTTAGCAATACGGTCCCAGTTGTTATTGCGATCCATGGCGAAGTTACGTCCCGAAAGGCTGGCGAGCTTGCCTAAGCCACCGAGCTGCATTTCTTTCAAGATTTCACGGATGACCTGGATACCAGATGTAGGAGCTGAGTCACGACCATCAGTGAAGGCATGAAGATACATCTGGTCAACACCGACTTGCTTGCCGAGACGGAGGAGGGCAGAGAGGTGATCGCGGTGAGAGTGGACACTTCCTGAGCTAATCAGTCCCATGACGTGGACTTTCTTACCCTTCTTTTTGGCGTTTTCGAGAGCATCGAGAAGAACAGGATTTCGAAAGAAGCTTTCGTCTTGGATAGCGAGGGAAATACGTGGGAGGTTTTGGTAGATGACGCGACCAGCTCCCATAGTCATGTGACCGACTTCGCTATTACCGGCAGTATTCCACGGTAGACCCACGGAAATACCTGATGCCTGAAGGGTAGTCATCGGATAATAGCGGTTGAGGGTATCAAAAGTAGGGAGGTGAGCCTCTCTTATAGGGTTGCCTTGGACACTATTGCTAAGACCCCAACCATCAAGAACGACAAGAACGAGTGGACGGTACATTTCTTTTTATTTTAGACTTTAGTAAGGGTATTTTAGCATTCGGAGAACCTTTTTGACAAAAGGACTCCCAAGGAGCTATCATGGTGTTGCAGGATAGTTTAGTTGTTAATTCTCTTTATCAGCATACCTGCTTGGAATAAATATCAGATTTTCTTACTTTTGTGTCATTTCATTCTCACGCGTCATTCTCGAATATTGGCTTTCTACAGGGAAAATAGGGTCTCGCGTATTTGAATGTTTCAGAAACTCTTTATTGTTCCAGGAGGTGTGATCACATCTTATGGAAAACATCATAATTGGCTTACTGGCGTTAGGGGCAGGGCTCGTTTTTGGTTATATCATGCGTCAGAATTTGGCCAAAAAGCAGCTCAACACTGCTGAAGCTCAGGCAGCCAATGTTCTTGAAAAAGCACAAAAAGAAGCGCAAACACTGACTCTGGATGCCAAAAATCAGGCCGTCCAGATTCTTGAGGACGCCAAAAAAGAAGAAGGTAAGCGTCTCGAGAAAATCGAGACACAGGAAGAGCGTATCGAGAAAAAAGAGCAGGTGCTTGAAGAGCAAGCTCAGGGAATTGAGAACGAAAAAAAGCGTCTCATGGAGAAGGCGGATCAAATTCGGGAAATCCAAAAGGAGGCCGAAGAGCTTCGTCAGAAAGAGGCTGAGAAATTGTCTGAAGTAGCCAGTCTTTCTAAGGAACAGGCTGTTGATGAATTGATGCGTTTGGTAGAAGAGGAAAGTAAGGAGTCTTTGGTCAAACGAATGACTCGCTTAGAGCATGATGGTCATGAGGAGCTTGAAAAACGAGCCTTGAATATCATGGCGACTATCATTCACAAGTATTCTCGCTCGCATGTTTCTGAGTTCACCACTACGACTGTCTCTATTCCTTCTGATGAAGTAAAAGGAAAAATCATTGGTAAAGAAGGGCGTAATATTAGAGCCTTAGAAAAAGAGACGGGCGTAGAAATGATCGTCGATGACACTCCAGAGTCAGTCATCATCTCTGGCTTTGATCCAGTCCGTCGCGAAGTAGCGCGCATTGCCCTCGAAAAGCTCGTATCTGATGGACGTATCCATCCAGCTCGTATCGAAGAAGCGGTGGAAGAAGCGAAGAAAGAACTTGACCAGAAAATCAAAGAAGCAGGAGAAGCCGCTGCTTTTGATGCTGGTATCCCAGGTCTTCATCCGAAGCTCCTCTATATTCTTGGCCGTCTGCGCTATCGTTACAGCTACAAACAAAACGTCCTCCTTCATTCTTTGGAGGTCTCATACTTAGCGGGAGCGTTGGCCCATGAGCTTGGAGCGGATGTCATGTGTGCTAAAAAAGCTGGACTTTTGCATGATATTGGTAAGGCAGTGGACCATGAAATCGAAGGAACACACGTCAAAATCGGTATGCGTATCCTTGAAAAGTTTGGTGTTGGGCAAGATGTCATTGATGGTATGAAGTGTCACCATGATGAGTATCCTCATCAGACCATCGAAGCTTTTATCGTGACTGCTGCGGATGCACTGTCTGCTGCTCGCCCGGGAGCTCGTAAAGAAACTGCCGAGAAGTATATCAAGCGTCTTCAGGAGCTCGAAGCGCTCATCAACACCTTTCCAGAGGTAGAGAAGTCATATGCCATTCAGGCAGGACGTGAAGTACGCATCTTCGTCAACCCAGAGAAGACTGATGACTACGGTGCGATGAAACTTGCTCGAGATATCGCCAATAAGATTCAGGAAGAACTCAAGTTCCCAGGTGAAATCAAAGTCAATGTTTTTCGAGAGACGCGAGCAGTAGAATACGCTAGATAAAAAGAAAAACACCCTGATCTTGCGAAGGGTGTTTTTTGATAGAAAGGCTTAATAGAGGCCTGTGGATAAAAAATGGCTTATCTCTTGCATCTTTCCAAAAAAAGGCTTAATATCAGTGCAGGAGGAGTTTTACTCCTCGAGGAGGTATAAAACCCTAACTTGCACTTTCACTTTTTTGTGTGCGTCGTACGACCATAAAAAAGAAAAGGCTAAACTAGAAAGGCAGGTGAACAAACATGAAAAACGTAAATCGCGAAATGCTTGTTCATGCAATCGTAGACAAAACTGATCTTACTAAAAAAGATGTAGAAGCAGTCCTCGAGTGCATGGTAGATGTTATCACTGGTGAACTCCAGAAGGGTAACAAAGTAACATTGACTGGTTTTGGAACCTTTAAGGTATCACAGCGCGCTCAGCGTGAAGGTATCAACCCTCAGACAAAGGCCAAGATCACTATCCCAGCTATGACAGTACCAAAATTCACTGCTGGTAAAACTTTGAAAGAGGCTGTAAAATAGTCTTGAGAGAATAAATCTCTCTTTCAAACAAAAAGATAGGACAAAAACTCCCTTTTAGGGAGTTTTTGTTTTTACATTGACTTTCTTATCATTTTTGGCTACTATAGACTATGTTTTCGCTTTAGAAAGCAGATGAGTGATACGTTAAAATTCGGGGCGTAGTATAGTGGTAGTATGCGAGTGACTCTGGAGTTGTGATCATTTTGATCCCAACGAGGCAAGGGTAGTTCTGATAAGGGTCAGTAAGTTAAAATTCGGGGCGTAGTATAGTGGTAGTACGAGTGATTTGGGATCATTTAGTCTGGGTTCGATTCCCAGCGCCCCGACTGCTTGATGGTTTGTGACCATCACAGTCTCTAAAGACTGTATCAATACTTTATGAAAAAAATTGTCACAATTGGTGGAGGGACAGGTAGTTTCATGCTCTTGTCCGGTCTTCGTGAGTATCCAGTGGAGATCACCGCTATTGTCTCTATGGCAGATGACGGGGGATCTACTGGAGTACTGCGTGACGAACTCGGCGTTCTTCCTCCTGGGGATGTACGACAGTGCTTGGTAGCACTTTCACATTCGAGTGAGATGCTTCGGGAACTGATGAACTATCGTTTTGAAGAAGGAGGGCTCAAAGGGCATAGCTTTGGTAATCTCTTTCTCTCCGCCTTGGAAAAAGTAACCGGAGAGTTCGCGCTCGGCGTGCATGAGGCAGCGCAGATACTCAATGTCAAAGGGGAGGTGGTGCCGGTTACCGGAACAGACACGGGACTTCAAGTAGAGCTCACAGATGGAACGATTCTTCAGGGAGAGCATGAGATCAATACTTCTAAAAAACTCGGCAAAGTAGGTATCAAAAAAGCAGTCCTTCGTCCAAAAGCCAAAGCCAATTCACGAGCTATCGAGAAGATTCTCGAGGCAGATCTCATTGTCATCGGTCCAGGCAACCACTACTGTAGTATTATTCCCAACCTGCTCGTAGAGGGTATTAGTGACGCCATTCTTCGCTCTAAAGCAAAGGTAGTCTACAACTGCAATCTCGTAAATAAGCGCGGCCATACTGATGGCTATAAAGTCGAAGACTATGTCGATGAAATCAACCGCTACCTTGGGGGTAAACGTATTGATTTTGTCACGTATAATAAGAAGCGACCGAAAGAGGACCTCCTGGAGCGTTATCGTAAGGAAGACAGCGAGCTGGTAGTATTGAATGGGTTTACTACTGCCGAGAAAGGTTATCGAGTAGTGGCGAGTGATTTTCTAAACACTCAAAAAGTAGTTCGTCAGAAGGGAGATACTCTCGGGGCTGTCCGTTCGCTTATTCGTCATGATGGACACAAGCTTGCCAAGACCCTGGTCATGCTTTTGGAGGTCGAAGCCTACGAAAAAATCTTCAAAGAAATTATCTGACTCTCTTTTGACAGAATGCTTTGGTGAAGCCATAATAGAACAATGATTACTCTGACACTCCAAAAAGTAGAAGACTGCGCAAACGGCACCAAAACGTTTGTTTTTGATAAGCCTGAGAATTTCACTTTTCGGGCTGGGCAGTACGTAGCTTTCAAGATTGATAATCTTGTCGCTCCTGACTATCGTGCAGGAGTACGCTCTCTTTCTATCTGTTCTGCTCCATCAGAGCCATTCATGGCGTTTACAGTACGTGAAAGTGAGAGTGGATTCAAAAAGACGCTCTGGGCTATGGAGCCAGGCACAACAGTCAGTATCACCCCACCTATAGGGAAGTTCGTGCTTGATCCTGCGGATATGAGAGAAGTAGTGTTCCTCATTGGAGGAGTGGGTATCACGCCAGTGCGTAGTATGCTCATCGAAGAACAAAGTCACCCCACAGGCCGCAAAATGACCCTTCTGTACGCTAACCGTACACTAGGAGATGCTCCCTTCCAGAGTGAGCTCAGAGGGCTAGAACTGCCAAATCTTCGCTATATTGACGTCCTTTCGCAAGAAGAGGCTGGGGTAGAGCATGAAAATGAGGCTAGGGGCTACATCAATGAAGAACTCCTCCGTAAAGAGGTAGACAATCCAGAAAAATGCGTGTACTATATGGTAGGTTCGCCAGCGTTCCTGGGTGCCATGGAAGAGATGCTCAAGGCCATGAGTATTCCAGAGGACCAGTGTCACAAAGACCCTTTTACCGGCATGGAGTCTCATAACCAGACCATTCAAAAGTAAATATCAGCGGGTATCGTATAATGGCTTCTTATATCAGCCTTCCAAGCTGAGGATGGGGGTTCGATTCCCCCTACCCGCTCACAAGTTCACGAATTACATCCAAATGTACGGTTGACGGCTCTACAGAAGTAATTGGATGCAGTTCGACCCTACGCAGACAAATGCGTACTGTGTTTAGGAATTTTCCGATGGCTTCATAAGCCTCACAAACTTCAATATTTACGGATGAGCCATAAAGGGTAAACTTTGTACCCAAAGCTCTTAGAATAGCTGTTTTTGTTTCATTATCACCATCTATAAAATGCTGTTTAGCATAGGCAGTGAACTCAAACGCTTGCTCGGTTAGTACGAGCCTTTCGGACTGCCCATCATTAAGTGCTTGCATCTCTCCAATAAGACGCAACTTTTCCTTGGTTAGGATGCTTTTCTGTTCTTTGTATTCAGCTTCACTTAAAAACTCACGGTCTTCATTTTCTTGTGATATGTAAAGTTTGAGTAGATTACTAATTCTACGCTCACACTCGGTAAGGTTTTTTTGTTGAGTTCTATGTATAATCTCAGCTTTATCAGCCTCTAATTCATTGTCACGACGCAAAACCTCTAGAGCATGTTTTAAGAATTCTGGAGGGAGGTATATCTCATCAAGTCGATTAAGTATTTGCTCTTGAATCTTTTGGTAGCTGACTGATTTTTGGCCACACTTCACTCCAGGCTTCTTTTTGGTACAGCGAAAGTAAATATAGCTTTTGTAAGCCCCTAAAGATTTTACAAACTTTATCTTTTCATCTGGAACAATCGAGCATCCACAATCACCACACTTTACAAGGCCTGAAAGAGGAAGGCGTTTATTCTTAGCTCTTGGGCGGCCTTTATCACCAAGGATAGTCTGAACTCTATCAAACTCACTTGGGGTAATCATTGGCTCATGCAAACCAACATACACCTCACCGCTGTAAGTGTATTCTCCGTAGTAAAAAGTATTTTGGAAAATACGATAGGTATGAGTAAGGCTCAGCTCTTTGTATCGACTATGAAAGTAGGTTTTAAGACCTAGTTTTTCATTGGCATGCCTCTGGATGTCAGTTACTGAGTACTTGCCTGTGAGCATCATATCCCAGAGCTCTCTTACAAGAGGGAACTTCTCTGGGTCAGTCAGGATTCGTTTTTCCCCCTTGATTGCTTGCTTGTCGTTAAGATAGCCAATAGGAGCTAGCCCAGGCCTCCAGCCTTTCTCAGCTTTAGAGGTCAGACCTCTTTTTACATCTACCCCTAAATCAATACTATACTGATTAGCCATGCCAAGTTCTACGGTTAGCAGGATAGTATTTTCACCCGTTCGGTGCTCTCTTCCGGGAGTTTGAATACTCATGAGATTACCCTTCTGAAGTAGCCACTGTATTTGAGCTCCGTCTAGAGGGTTTCTTGATAGGCGATTAGGCTTCCAGCAGATAATGCCTTTGGCTTTTCCTTGGCGTATCATCTCAATCATTTTATTGAATTCTGAGCGACCCGGATTTTTAGCAGAGGCGTTTTCTTTAAAAACTTTTACAACTTCTAAGCTCTTTTCTTTTGCAAGTTTACGGAGAGCTTTTAGCTGGTCTTCAATCGACTGCACCTGCCTATCTTCGCTATCTGTAGATTTGCGGATGTACATTACATATTTTATTTTCATAAGCTTAAATTTAAATACCAAAAGGACGG
This sequence comes from Candidatus Moraniibacteriota bacterium, assembly GCA_041910335.1. Lineage (GTDB taxonomy): Bacteria > Patescibacteriota > Minisyncoccia > Moranbacterales > UBA1568 > UBA1568. Next base: position 5,165 of record JAYRRF010000031.1, on the reverse strand, counting down.
TCTGGCTTATCCAATTCACCGAGGCAAATAGGCAGACCGCCCTTTAAGTAGGACAATATAATGCCACGGTAGTTAAATTGGATAAGCATCTCCATTATATCAGAGATAGGTTTAGGAGCCAGTTTTCTTTTTGATAGGCTTATAAATAAGGCGAATCATTGAAAGAAGTTTTTCCAGTGAAATTTCAGCGTTCTCAATTTCTAGTTTTTCACCATTTTTTTCTTGGTATAACTCTCTAAACCTTTCTAAGTCTTTTTCTTTCATTAATTTTCTTTCAGGGTTAAGTATTATCCTTTTCCTTATAGGAATAATATAGACTACAGAACTACTATAGATAACTATATTAGGAAGTTAGTAGATGCTTTACTATATCTTATACAGTAGGGATAGTTGCATACTCGTAGGCCTTCAGTACTTTCTCATCGACTAGTGTTTTAAGATGTCCTTCCATGAGGAGTTGCTTATACATCCTGTTTGTTGGACCAGTAACGTTAAAGCCTCCAAATTTGCTTTTCCATACAGTAAAGCCCGTGATAGTCATATGACCGCTACTACCTTTGAAAGTAACGGTTGCACTAGCAAGTATGTTTTCATTTTTTGGGTTTTCATGAATCTTAGTGATTTTGACACTAAATTCATCGAGACTGATAGAAGTTTTATCTGTGTATTTCATAAACATTGTTTTTTTAATTTTTTAGCTACTTACCACCTACTAGAGAACAGATTGATTCAGCGTATTGAATATCTGATTTTAGAGACCTCTAGCAGGCATAAACCTCTCAAAAAGTTCAACTATTGATAGGCTTATAGAGACTGTGAAGGACGTTTTTCTTCTTTTCGCCCACCCAGTCATTTTTTGGTACATTTGTGCGAAAGTGATAGGTAATCTTTTTCTTACTAGGGAGAGCTCCTAACCTGTGCATTTCGTAAGCTACAAATTGTAGGATTCCGATATTAGTCACATAACGAGCACATTCCATTCGTCTTATATGACGGTAAATAGTACCCATGCCACACCCTTTCTCTACTAGTCTTGCTGTAGCTTGAGCCAAAAACTTACTCAACGAGTTTTCATTCATTGTTTTATTTTTAGTAATTAATAATTTTTAAGGTACTAAAAAACCGGTTTAGAACCATTATGGCAAAAAACCGGTTTCGAAAAGTTTCGAATTTTTTAGAGATAGTCAGGGTTAATCTGAGCTGAAGTATTGGCCAGGAGTATTAAGTTGGCTAGACCAGTAGCCTTCTCTACCTTTTTGTTAACTCTGTTTAAAGGCAAATAATAGCTTTTTTTCCAGTCACTTTTTGAATAGTCTTCTTCTCCTGACACTTCTGATAAATCAAAGTATGCCCACTGTTTTTGTGGTTCTGTAAAGATAGTTTTTAGGAGGGTATGTTCTCGACTGTCTCTACTTTTAGATATGAGGATTTCTTCATTCAAGAATCTCAAAATTCCAAGGTCTTCTAAATACATAGCCTTATGGAGGACTCTTCTAGGAGCTTCGTCGGGTAAATGCACGTGAGAGGCGAGTAAGAAGTTTCTTTTTTCTCTTACCTTAATACAATCAATCTTTTTTAGGTCGTATCTATGTCCATCTTTAAATTTTTTTATTTCTATAATTTCAAATACGCCCTCTGACTCAAATCCTCTCAGGATAGTATCTAAAGTATGAGAATCAACTTTATAACTTCTGCCGTTAAGAGTAATATCTGCACGGATACTTGGGCCATAAATATTTTCTATATGGGCAGGTTCAACCTCGTATAGTCTCCATTTGTAAGGAAGACCTTTCATTTCGTATGTTAAATAGTCTTGTAAGAAATCTAAGACAGCAAGCATAATTACCTTAGTTTCAGAAATCAGGATAGGCGAGTTATCCATACAAAGTATCTTCAAATTTTTTTACAAAGAGTTTTTTGGTCTCTAACATCATCTTTTAAACTATAGCAGATAGCCACTATACAAGGTTCTAATCCTTTAGTTAAGGGACTTTTGATTTTCTATATTGTGAAAGAAAAGTAAAATAAGACTCCTTGTAACTAGCAAAAAGAGGTCTCTTTCGGTAGCTTTTATACCTAGAAAAATTTTTCAGAAAAAATTGAACTCTTGGCTCCTCTGCAGGATTTTATGTAATGGTACCCAAAGGCTGATTGGACTACCCCCCTGGTTTAGTAAGATACATCACCTGTTTTTTCATCATACGGATTCATTCCTCGCTCCATTTTTGTATGCTCTCTAAACTCTCTTCTATCAAGATACTGAAAGTGTAGAATTGCTTCTTCAGATTCAGAATAGGCAATTCTTCTAAGCCGGCTGTCTTCAATCTCACCTATCATACTTTCTACTTTTTCTAAAAGAATCTGTAAGTTTTCGTGAGGATTTTTATTTAGGTAAACAATTTTATCTTGGATAAGTTGCCATTCCTTCTGACGTTCATCGAATTCATGCCAAAGGAATTGATGGTAGACTTTATTACGCTCAGTATCGCCCAAAACTAATCCCAGGGTACTTTTAGTAGTTTCTAATTCAGACGCTTTGCTAATAAGTAATATGAGAGCAGGCATTATAAAGGCTATTGCTAACCTTAAAACCGTTAAATTGTAGAAGTTTGGGTCAAAAATAAAACCAAGGAATGATACAAGTATAGCCCCCGTGAGGTATATGTACAGTTGATAGAGACTGTCCCTTAATGAAAATGCTGTCTTTGGTTTTGAGCTTCCAATTCTTACTTTACTAAGAGCCCGTCTTAACTCACTATCGGTTGAGTGTTTCATAAAATGTTTTGGATAAACAAAAAAGCAACCCTACTGGTTGCAACACCCAACAAGAACAGATTATGCCCAAGTTGTTTGTAGGATTGCTCTTTCGAGGCACAATCCCACCTACCAAAGCAGGCTCTATATTTGTTGGGTGTTGCTCTTTTAATCTACTATAAGTCCAACAAAAAGTACAAGTTGAGCTCTATAATTTTTTTAGCAAATATGCCATAATAGCTTATATAGGAATTTGAGAAATTGCTCATTTTTTTGTCTTCAATAAAGCTCTAGTATTAGCCATTTTATGAGCTATCCTCAGAAACTGAATAGAGAAAATCTTAGAATAGCCAGAGAGAACAAAGGTTTATCTACTATTTTAGCTTCAAAATATATTACTACGTCAGGTAAGGATATTGTTGCCTTGTATGAAGGTGGTGAGCTTGAGCCTAAGCTACTACATCTTAAAAAGTTAGCGAAAAGGTATGGTATCTCTGAATTACTGTTTTTTAGTGATAATAAGCTAAGAAAGAATGATATAATCCCTGATTATAGAGTTGGTCAAAACAGTAAAAATGACGCTAAGCTCTACGAGATTATCTACCTTTTTAGCAAAAGACAGAAGTGGTTAGAGCAAGAATTTAAAGACAAAGGATTTCAAAGGAATAAATTACAGGGGTCAGGAGTAAAATACTCTAATCCTAATGATTTAGCCCACTTTATAAAAGAGGAACTAGAGATTGACCTGAATGATATTTTTGACTGGTATGGGAAGCAATCTAGAAAAAAACTTTTAAAATATCTTATTTCTAAAGCAGAGACGAAAGGAATTTTTGTTGGCAAGACAATAGCTCGTCGAGATGGAATTGAAGTGAAGGATATGAGAGGCGTATTCTTACCTAATGATTATTGTCCTTATATCATTTTAAATCGTAAGGATGCTGTTTCTGCCCAGATATTTTCATTTGTGCATGAGTTAGCTCACCTATTTAGAAAAACTGCTTCTATATCAAATACGATTGACTTTAGGGCAGATAACAAAGAAATCAGCCCTGAGGAGGTATTCTGTAATAGGGTAGCTGCTGAACTACTCCTTCCGGAGAGTCATTTTCTTGAATCATTTTATACCAAGTCAGATATTGATAGGTTCTCTGAGATATACAAGGTGAGTAAAATTTTTATCTTCTATAGACTCAAGGAATTAAGAAAAATAATACCTTCAGACATAGATTCTTTAGAGAAAGAAATTAAACGAGAGACACAAAGAAGTCTAGAACTGAAAGAGCTTGAAACTGTTAAAGGAGGAAACTTCAATACTAATATGAAGGATTCCAATGGAGAGCTTTTCAATAAGTTCGTCTATGATGTTTTTCGAGAGAATAAAATTGGTGTAGTAGAGGCGTCAAATTTACTCTGTTTTTCAGTAGAAATGGTATGAGCGAAAGAAGTACTACATCAGCCACTGAGCAGTATATTTTAGATACAAATGTTCTTGTAGGATTTTCACACTGGCTACCAATGGAGTATCATCCTGACTTTTGGAAAAAGTTAAGGCAAGCTTTAGAGGATGGAAAATGGATTTTGTTGGAAGAAGTGATAGACGAAGTAAAATATCCAGAAGATTTAAAAAAGTGGTGCAAGGCTGCAAAGTCAGCTAAGCTCACTGTAAAATTATCTGAAGAAGAATACTTTCGTGCTGTTGAAATAAACAATCTTTATCCCATGATAGACCAGGATACGTTTAAGTCTACAGTAGATACACAGATTATTGCCTTGGCCGAATCTAGAGGTTTTAGTGTATTTTCTCAAGAATCAAAAAGAATAGATGAAGCTAAGCCTCATAAAATACCAGACGTCTGCATTTTACTCAAATTGAAGTGCATTAAGCGTATCAAGATTTTTCTAAAAAATATTGGCTATAGACCCTAACGGAGTTTTACTTGGTTTTTTGTTAAAATAATCTTCCCCTTATAATCTAACGGATTAGCTGATACTTTAGTTCTCACTTCGTTCACGCCTTGGCTCATAAAATGAAAATCTCGAGTATATCTCGAGATTTTTGTTTTTCCGGGTAGGTTGTGAATCAAGCAAGAGAGGACTTACTTACCAGAAGCAAACTCTTTTATTAGAGGTTACTTTACAATAAGTTTACAATTAGTATAAATTAGGTTTACAATTAGTTGACAATTGTCAGTATGTACGCTATAATGTGTTTACAAGTATTTTGAATCAAGTTTACAGTATGTTAACAAAAGACGAAATTTTAAAACTTGCAAAAAATAGAGGTACTTTTAAGACAAGAGAAGTAGCTGATCTTTTTAACGTGTCTAGACAGTATGCAAGCCGTTTGACTAGCGAACTGGTTTCGACTGGCAAACTTTTTAAAATTGGCTCAACACTGAAAGCTACCT
>JAYRRF010000030.1:0-36367 GCA_041910335.1 Candidatus Moraniibacteriota bacterium | reverse complement strand
CACGGTCTCTTGTGCGACACCTACAGTATTACCTAATGTGATTGCAAATGTTTCAGAGCTACAAGCGTATAACTGTGAGCATATTCGTTTGGAAGAAAAAGAGGCTGAAATAAGTGCAGGGAAAAGTGTTCAGGAGGTCAATCGAGTTGATCCTAACTTCCATACTCGAAGCACTATCTATCATCAAAGTCTCACTCTTATTCAAGAACACTGGCTTCTAGGTATTGGCGGCGGCAACAGTAGTCTCGTCTTAGGTACTGATGAGCGGGGAGCAGGGCTGAATGCGAGTAATCTCTTCTTAGAAGCCTGGCTTTCGTATGGGCTTTTGGGTTGTGGAGCGCTCTTCTTCATCGTCATTACTCTTGGCTATACGTTGATGCGAGAGATGCTACAGGGATCCGAGAAGCACCTTCTTGGACTTGGACTCCTGGCGAGTATGCTCATCTTCAATCTCTTCAATGCGGGGATGCTCCTCGGAGTCTTTTTCTTCTTACTGGCGTATCTTGTTCATCTATCGCAGGAGGGAGCTCACTCGATTGAACCACATGATTTCAAGGTCCTATGAGTATAAGAGCGATTGACATTCGTATTCTCGGCAAGAAGAGAACTGGTGACGAGACGGTTTTTTTTGAGTTGACTCGAGAGGTTCTACGCCAAGATCATGAGAATACTTATCTCCTTCTTACCAATGAGGATAATGTAGAAAAACTGAGAGCTCTCCGTCAAAGACTCGGTCTTTCGGATGATCATACACAGAGGAGTATTGTCACTCTTCCAGCGAGCAATCGTTTTTGGTGGAATCTTGTCGTCTTACCATTGTTTCTCTGGCGTCACAAGGTAGATGTTTTTCATACACAGTACATCTTGCCTTTTTGGGTGCCGACGCGTACCAAGGTTATCAATCATATCCATGACGTCTCTTTCTGTGCTTTGCCGGAGTTTATCGGTAAGAAAGATTTATTTTTTCTCAAACTCCTCATCCCACGTTCGTTACGGAGAAGTACGTTTATTGTGACACCAAGTCAGTTCACCAAGGATGAAGTTATTAAGTACTACCGCATTTCTCCCGAGAAGATAGTCGTCATTCACAATGCCTTGGGGAGTCATTTTTTGGAAGAGATTGATACAGTAGTATCAGATGAGGCTTTGCGAGCCAAGTATACTTTGCCAAGAAGATTCTTTCTTTACGTCGGCACTCTTCAGCCTCGCAAGAATATCCCCTTTCTTATCAAAGGCTTTGCACGTTATCACGAAGGAGATCGGGAGAGTAGCTTAGTCCTGGTTGGCAACAAACAGGGCCATCACTATGACACCTTGATTGATCAGATGCTCGTAGAATCTCAGGTGAGTGAGCGTGTCATTTTCCCAGGGTACATCGAAGAGGGTGACCTAGCGAGAATAATGGCTCTCGCTGAAGTTTTTATTTTTCCAAGTCTCTACGAAGGCTTCGGAATACCACTCCTTGAAGCAATGAGTCAGGGAGTACCTGTTTTGGCTTCAGATATACCTGTTTTACATGAGGTGGGTGGTGAAGCAGCACTCTATTTTAGTCCTTTTGACGTTGACTCTCTAGTGCAAAAACTGTATGCTTTAAGGGATTCAGTCGCTTCAAAGGAGCACTTGATAAGACAAGGAAGAGAGCGTATCAAAGAGTTTTCTTGGGCGCAAAGTGGTGCCAAACTCCTCGCTTTATATCAATCTTCTTTGGAGGAAACAAAAGTCAGTCAATAAGTTTTAAAGAGACACATCCTATGGCATTTATGCGTAAAAATTCCAACCAGGTGAGCGATGGAACGCCGAGCACTAAGAAAAGAGTGATTCGGATTGCTCTGTTTATACTTGCTTTGGTAGTTATTATTGGTATCGCCTTTGCTTTGAAGACAGGCTTCACGCTCAATAAGATTACGCAAGGTGATGGCAATATCTTCAAGAGCATCATCAAGTCTCTTCCGGGAGTAGAGAAGACGCTTGATGGTGAGAAAGAAGGCAGAGTCAATATCCTGCTTCTTGGTATGCGCGGAGAAAACGTACCTGGTGGAGGGCTACTCGCGGATACCATCATGGTGCTCTCTATTCATCCCAAGGACGACACCAAAGAAGGTGACGTCAGCAAGGCTTCTCTTATCTCTATACCGAGAGACCTCTATGTCAAAGTGCCCAACACCAATGAGCAGCGAAAAATCAACGCCGTGTTTGCTTTAGGTGAAGAGCGTAGTCATGGTGGTGGCGGTATGCAGGATATGCGTACCGTGGTTTCTGAAGTGATTGGTCAACCAGTACAGTATTCGGTGACTATTAACTTCCAAGGATTCAAGGATGTTGTCAATGCGCTTGGGGGAGTAGATGTTAGTCTCAAGGAACCATTCACCGAGGGTCTGCAATTCCGTGAGCCACAGGTGTGTGATCCATATGTCTATACCGAACCGACTAACCCACCGCAATACCAGAATAAGTACTACACCCGTAAGAATGGCACTAAGTATATCGCTAAGTCATACCCACTCTGCTACAACAAGAATCTTGAATGTGGAGGAGAATTCTCATTACCTGCTGGCGTAAACCATCTTGATGGAGACAAGGCACTCTGCTATTCACGAGCTCGTTACCAGACCAATGATTTTGAACGAGCCAAGCGTCAGCAAGAGGTAATCAAGTCTATCAAGGCAAAGGCACTGAGTGTCGGTACTTTGACAGACTTCTCTAAGGTTAATGCTTTGATCGATAGTCTTGGTAATAACACCACTACCAATATGCAGGCTTGGGAACTCAAGCGAGCCTTCGATCTCTATCAGAAACTGGGAGACGTACCGATGAATCAAGGTGGTCTCTCTGATTCAGAAGAAGGCCTCTTGTATGCCCCTCCAATTACTGAGGGTTCTGGATACATTCTTCTCCCTCGGGGTGATAACTATGACCGTATCCATGAGTTTTTCCGTAAGTCACTTGACTAAGGATAAATATGGAATCAGTTGAGCTCTCTATTGCCGTCAATACGTATAAAAGTCCAGAGCTCCTTCGTTTGTGTCTCGAGTCTATTCGACGTTTCATGCCAGCAAGTGGACTTCGTTATGAGGTCATGGTGGTGGATAGCTCGACTGAGGAAGATACCGAGATGATGATGCGGGAAGACTTTCCCGAGGTACGGTTTTTTCCTTTTCGCGAGAATGTTGGTTTTAAGTCACTCATTAATACCTCACTGGATGAGGCGAGAGGGGAGTATGTCTTTCTCATCAATGGAGACATCATCTTGACTGAACATGTTGTGCCCGCCATGCTCGCCTACATGCGACAGAACCCAAAGATAGGCATCCTAGGGCCCAAGCAGTACAACTTCAATGGCTCTATCCAGCAGAGTTTCTTCCGTTTCTACAAGCCAGTGACTATTCTGTATCGACGAACATTCTTGAGCCGTTTCGGTTTCGCTAAGAGGCATCTCGATTGGTTTGCGATGAGTGAAGTGGGAGATCCAAATGACCCCATCCCAGCAGAATGGATTATTGGCTCAGCTATGATGGTCAAGCGCGAGCAAGCACTCAAAGTCGGCTATATGGATAACCGTTTCTTCATGTATATGGAAGACGTAGACTGGTGTCGGCGATTTTGGGAGAGCGGTCTACGAGTGGTGTATTATCCCAAGTACTTCGTCTACCACTATCATGCCAAGGGAAGCGGACAAGGAGGCTTCATCCGATCCCTCCTTTCCAATAAGCTCACCTGGTACCATATCGAGAGCGCTATCAAGTACTTCTGGAAATATCGAGGACAAAAATCACCTACTATCTACTAATGAATATACAAAAGCTATGAATGAAGAACAGACAAGCATTGCTGAAGAGCAAGAGAGAGATACTTTGGAATCAGCTATTGTTTACGAGCAACAGAAGAAGCTTTTTCATAAGAGCTTTCTCTTTTTTGTTGTGATTGGCGCTATCGTGTTCAGTTATTGGCTTGGTCTCAATCATGGTGAGAGTAAGAGCGCAGAAGGTAGTGAAGCTGCTGTCTCGCCAGAAGAGGCTGTTTTTATCAACAAAGATGGCGGAGATAAGACGATTGATTTCGGTACCTTTTGGAAGGTATGGGGACTCTTGCGTGAGAAGTATGTCGATAGAGCACACCTTGATGCGAATGAGCTTTTTTATGGTGCTATTGATGGTATGCTTGCTGCTACAGGTGATCCGTACACAACCTTCTTTAGCCCGAAAGAGAACGCTGCTTTTAAGGAGGAGATTTCTGGTACCTTCTCAGGTATTGGGGCGGAGATGGGCATGAAAGATGAGCTCATCACGATTATCGCGCCACTCGAGGGAATGCCCGCTGAGAAAGCTGGGCTTCTTGCTGGAGATAAGATTATCAAGATTGATGGAGAAAGCACCACCAACCTGTCGCTTGACGATGCAGTTAAGAAGATTCGTGGTGAGAAGGGTACGACGGTCAAGTTAACTATCTTCCGTGAGGGTGAGAAAGACACCCGTGATGTAGATGTCATGCGTGATACTATTGTTGTCAAAAGCGTTCGTTTTGAGATGAAGGATAATGGTATTGCCCTTATTCGCGTCAGTCGTTTCGGTGACGATACTGAGCAAGGATTCAAAGATGCAGTCAAGCAAGCAAAGGATAATAACGCTAGGGGAATCATTGTGGATTTGCGTAACAATCCAGGAGGTTACCTCGAAGCAGCTGTCGAGATGGGAAGCTTGATGATCCCGAATGGCAAGACAGTTGTTATCGAAGAGTCTGGTGACGGTAGCCGCAAGGAGATGAAGACTCGTGGAGGAGACGTGCTCTCTCAGATCAAGACAGTAGTTCTCATCAATCAGGGAAGTGCCAGCGCCTCAGAAATCCTCTCGGGAGCGTTACGAGAAAACCGTGACAACGTCACCTTGGTTGGTGAGAAGTCGTTCGGTAAAGGTTCTGTCCAGGAGCTTATCAATGTCACCAAAGACACCGCAGTCAAAATCACGGTGGCCAAGTGGCTGACACCAAAAGGCAACCAGATCAACAAAGTCGGTATCAGTCCAGATGTCGAGGTAGATATCACCGCTGATGATATTACCAATAAGCGTGATCCACAGATGGATAGGGCACTTGAGATTTTGAAATAGCTAAGTTGTAAAAAATTTTAAGAATGTTATTTTGGGAATATATAAAGATATTGGCCAATATTTCTGGAGCTATTTCTGCTGTAATTTTTATTATTGCTGGAGTCAATTGGTTCTATAGGTTTGCAGGAGATCTTTTGAGTTTTTTAATACTCGCTATTTTTTTCTTGTTAGGATGTATATTTTTGTATAAAAGTGTTAAAAAAAATATTAAAGATGTCAAAATTGAAGTTGATAGTAAGATTATAAATAAGAGTTTAGCTAGGTTACAAGGATATGAGTTTAGTCGTGACAATATACCAAGAATCATACCAAGTAAATTCCTGGTTCAAAAAATGGGTAATTATTTAATTGAAGAAGGTAATTCTTGGTCGAATGATGCTCAACTGACATCTCTGAATTTCTATATTGACTTTGAGGAGTTTAAATCAAAAAAAATTATAATGCAGGCCTACTTTGTTTCTAAGTGGAAGTCAACAGTTATGACGGCCTACTCTGGGAACCTATCTTCAAAATCTTTCGAAGATTTACAATCTTACTATCCTCGTCAAGCTGTTCCTCAGATACCTTTTTATGAGGCTTTTCCTTTATGGCGGGAAGCACTACAAAGTTGTCTTACTAGTTTAGCTGAAAATTTACCTAAAAATTTTAAAATAGCAATTCATAGCGGTGACACTCTAAGTATTTATTTTGAGTATTCTGCAAATCTAGTCAAAACAAGGAAGTTATTTACAATGAGTAGAAACAACGATCTTATCAGGCATGACAATGGAGAAAGTCTGCGTCTTTTGCTTAGTTAAGGTTCAAGAGGAAGAGAAGAACCGGTCTTGAGGTGGTCGTTACCGCGAAGGGTTTCTACGCTGAAGAAGTTAAGATCGAAAAGACGAACACCGGCACGGAAAGATTCGAGCTCGTTTTCTCCATAGACGACGATTCTTTTGTTGCTTGGTATCTCGTTAGCTTTTTTCTCAAGGTCATTGAGGGTGATGTGGAGAGCTCCCTTGATGTGTTTGCGGTGGTAGTTGTCGTCAGACTGAGTATCGAGAATCAGGACGGAGTTATCACCGACGAATGGGAGAAGGTTTTCTTTGGTTATGAAGGTGACCTTAGACTGATCGACGAAATCACTCGGGTTGCCTTGAGAGATGGTTGGGTAGCCTTTCTGTGACCACTCTTCGAAACCTCCAGCCAGGAACCAGTTCTCGATGTTCTTTTCTTTGAGAATGGAGAGAGCAAGTTCGTTGGCATCAGGATTTTTGATAGAGCCAATGATGATGACTAGGGCATCACCTTCTTTGCTAAAGTTGTTCATTGTTTCACTTGGGAAGGAACGGCTCTTCGGGAGGTGCTTAGCGATATAGTCTTCTTTACTACGGATGTCGACGAGAAAGACATTTTCTTTGCGGTTGATTTTGGCTTGGAGTTCTTGAGGGGTGATGGTTTGACGTTCGGCTTTGGTACTTGTAGATGAGTTGGTAGCAGAAGAAGGTGTATCGTTCGTATCATCAATGAAAAAGCTCTTTCCGATAAACACTACTCCAATCAAGAGAATGCTGGCAATACCTACCAGGAGAACGTGTAGGTTTTGCTTGTCGATGTGTTCCTCCATATATTTTTGTTACTTCAAAATACTACCAATGAAGTCAGGATTGCCTTTGATGAATTCGCTTATTGGCATACGGTTCCGGCCCTCGAGCTGAACTTCTTCTAGAATTATAACACCTTGTTCAGCCTGAACAACCACACGATCTTCGTGTTGGAGGACCATACCGTGAGTGCTGCTTGGCTCAATATCTTTCAGATACTTGATAGCATGAATCTTGAGACGGGGTTGATCGTTCTTTCGTGGCCAGAAAGTGTAGAGTCCTGGCCAAGGAGTGAGGGCTCGATACTGGTTGTAGATGGTCTCTCCAGTATTACTCCAGATGATCTGACCATCGCTGCGTTCGATGAGCTGGCAGAGAGTAGCTCCTTCTGGCTGAGGGGTAAGTGGCAGCTTGTGTTTGACGTAGAGAGGGAGGTCTTCTGAGAGCATTTTCTTAGCCAGGATAGTCAGCTTAGCAGTCAGCTGCTCGAGCATTTCATCAGGTTGGATTTTGACAGTTCTTTGAGTGATGATAGCGCCGGTATCCATTCCGCTGTCCATTTGCATCAGAGTAATGCCAGTTTCTTCTTTGCCATCAAGAAGAGCATTGTGAATAGGCGATGAGCCACGGTAGAGAGGAAGAAGTGAAGCATGAGTATTGACGGCTCCAAAGCCAGGGAGCTCAAGGAAGCGCTTCGGGATGATCTTACCATACGCAGCCACGATGAAAATATCAGGATCAAGTGCCTTCAAGGCATCGTAGGCGGCATCGTCAAGTTTTTCGGGCTGGAGAAGAGTGAGAGAGTGTTCGAGAGCGAGCTTTTTGACAGCACTGACTGTGACTTCGCCTTTGCGACCTGAAGGTTTGTCTGGTTTGGTCACGACACCGACAATGTGATACCCGTCTTCTATAAGCGTCATCAAAATATCAGCCGCGAATGGCGGAGTACCCATGAAGACGACCCTAATCTGAGGGGCGGGGGCCTTTTGTGAGCTCGGTGCTACGTGTGAGGGAAGAGGTTTGTCTTCAGCTTTTTTGGAAGAAAAGAGCTTAGTCCAGAGTGCCATAGAGTTTTTTGTATTGTGGATTTTGGTGTTGTTTGGCATAACGGTCACAGATGAGAATGCCATCGAGGTGATCAACTTCGTGTTGGATAACAATAGCGAGAAAACCAGTCGCACGGAGTTTCTTGGGGAGCCCGCGCTCATCTTGGTATTTAATGGTCAGACTCTCAGAGCGGACGATAGGAAAATACTCACCAGGTAGACTGAGACAACCTTCTTCGAAAAGTACTTTCTCTTGAGAAAGAGAAGTAATCTCCGGGTTGATAAGCGTGTAGAGCTGACCCTCTGCTTCAAGAACAGCAAGACGAAGAGATTGACCAATTTGATTAGCAGCGAGACCGACGCCTTTTTCCGCGTACATCGTCTCTATCATCTGTGGGATAAGCTCTTGAATGTGAGAATCAAGCGGATCGGCAACGAGCTTGGTCTTTTTCTTGAGTATTTCAGTTGTTTTTCCGGTAACGAGTGCGAGCATAGGTGTTTAGGAGAAATGAAGTGGATTCACGTCAACAGTGTAGTAAGGGGTGAGCGCCTGTAGGCGTGTATGAAATTCTCTATCAATAGGGAGTGGGTAGCGGATAAGGAGTGTCGGAGTGTTCTTCAAGGAAAGCTTCTTGGGTTCACGTAGAGAAAAGAATGCCTCGGGAAAGTCAGCTGTCAGTTTAGTCAGAAGAGCAGTAGCCTTCTTTTCACTTTGTGCGGTGAGAGTATTCTTGTGAAGACCGTAGGTGAGACTACTTGGGGGATACTTGAGAATAGTTCTCCCTTCGAGGAGTTCCTCGGCTACTTCGTGATAGCTTTTTTCTTTCAGTTTGCGAAGGAAATGATGCTCCGGTTCAAAGCTCTGGATGATGAAGCGTGTATGTGCAGTATCGCGCCCCAGAGAGAGCTTGGTTAGTGACTGTAAGAAGTGCTCATCTCCGCGAAAATCAACGCTAGAAAGCGAATTATCCGCGTCAATAATAGCAATCAAATCAAGATTGGGCAAGGGAAATCTTTTCTCAAGCATACGTGTACCGATGAGGAGTGGTATCTCGCCATTGGTTATGGCTTCGTAAGTACTGATCAGGTCTTTGTGTTTTCTCACAGTCTCACCATCAAGTCGAGCTGTGCGGGTGTAGGGGAAGAGTTTGTGGAGTTCTTCCTCGAGCTTCTCTGTGCCAAGCCCACGTTGCCAGAACTCAAGGTGACCACAGTGAGGACAGCTCGGGAAGAGTGAAGTCTTGTATGTGCAACCAGGACATTCATAGTGACCCTGACGTGTCTCACGAAGAGTATGGCTGCTCTCGGGGCAGCGGAAGATTTTCTTGCAACCAGCACAGACTGAATAGGAAGCGATGCCACGAGTAGGAATAATAATGAGAGCCTGACCACCCTTTTTGATGGTAGTAGTAAGAGCTTCTTTGAGAGCGGCACTCAGAGGAGAAAAGTTTTTCTGGTAACGCTCGATACGGAGATTGATAATCTCAATGTCTTTAAGCACAGGTTGCTTGCGGAACGGGTTCAAGAGAGAGAGTTCTTGCCGTTGTAGCTGATAGAGACTGCGGAGACTTGGCGCTTCAGTAGTAAGGAGGAGCTTAGCTTGGTGGAGTTTGGCGAGAGTGAAAGCAGCCTCTCTTCCTTCATAGCGAGGACTCATGTCCCATTGTTTGTAGCCCTGATCTTGCTCATCAGTGACGATGACGCTGGCGAGGTCATGAAAAGGAGCAAAGAGTCCTTGGCGAGTAGCGAGAATAAGAGAAGTAGCGCCTGTTTTGATATCCATCCAGCGACTCTTGTATTCCTTGGGGGTGAGGTGGCTATGCAGCACGGCTATTTGTGAAGAAGGGAAATATTTACGCGCTTCACTCTCAAGTGGTAAGAGCTGAAGAATTTCTGGTGCGAGGATGAGAGTTTGTTTTTGATTAGCTTTATTATGGAGAGCGACTGCAAAAAGCAGGGTATGATCTACTAGTGCACTACTGATATGAAGAGTGGGAAGAGGGCTAGCAAGAAAAGCATCAAGGAGGGTCTGATATTTCTTGGAGATTTTGGCTGGTTTCAAGGCAGGAGATTCTTCAGGGGCGAGCAGCTTCTTTGCTGTCTTGGGAAGAGTATGACGTAGGGTCTTTCCGAGTGGAGTGAAGGTAGTCTCGCTGATATCCTTGGCGAAGAGAATTTGTTTTTCCGTGACAAGAGAAGTTTCTTCGATAGCGATGATACTTTTGATGTAGCTTGGGAAGTGGGACTGTTGTTTGCAGGCGGTGCTGATCCCTTGAAGAACCTGACTGCCAAATGGAATAGTGAGCAAGCTCCCGTAGGGAACAGCCTCTGTGCACTTGTAAGTGAAAAAAGGAGAGCGGCTTATCGGGAGGAGAGTAAGAGGAATAACTTCAACTTGATACATAGCAGTCAGAAATGATGATATCTCTATTGTACCAGGGAAAGAAGGCTTCTAATAGTTGATTTTTTTCTGGTTTTGGGGTAGGGTATGCCCATATGCAACCACAGTACAGACGACTTTTTATTGGTATTCCGCTCTCTCACCCACTCACGAAACGGCTGGGGCGAGAAGCTTCTCAATGGCCAGAAGAGGCAACATTAGTCATGCGTGGAGAGAATCTCCATCTTCTTCTACACCATTTCGGTTTCATTCTCGAAGAAGATATTTATAGCGTGTCAGAGAAGCTTCGTGAAGCACTCGGAGATAAAGAAGCTTTTGATATTCATTTCGATACCATCATGCTTCATGAAAGCGAGGAAAATCCGAAGGAAATCTGGCTTTCTGGCGGAGAGAGCGAGGAGCTCCTTGACCTCAAAAAAACGATTGACACACTCTTTACCCACAAGACACATGAGTTGCGTTCATTTCGTCCTCATGTCATCCTAGCTAAACTCAAGAAGAATAGATGGCTCAAGCTTGCTCCAGCGCCACAGATAGCTAAAGAAGTGAATTTTGCAGAGCCGGTGGATGAAGTAGTGTTATACGAGAGCCTCACTATTGACGGTAAACGTACCTATGAGGCAGTAGATACTTTTCCGCTTGTCTAAGTTTTCATACCTACTCTCCAAAAGAAGAAATCCGCGCCAGAAGGACATTGCCTTGGGCGCGGATTTTCTTTGGCCTGACCGGAGCTGCCGGAGGCTATTTCTTGGGGAGAATTTCCCGTGCCTTCATGATGTAGAGGGCGATGGCGGAGAGGATGGTCACGATGACGAAGAACCACCGAAGCTCAAATGCCAATTCCTGGTTAATCCAGAAGATAGACATCCAGGCCAGAAAGCCGGCGATGAGGTGCACAGCGACACAAAAGCGCAGATGGAGGCGTTTGTACGGCGTAGATTGGATAACCTCCAGCTTGTGCAAATCCTTCAAGTCCGCAAAGTAGGCATGACGTGCCATGGATAAGGTCTCCCGTCTAGATGTGGTAGCTGGTATACTAAACAAAAAGCACCGATATGTCAATCACTCTTTTTTCACTCAAACTTCAAAACACCTCTTGGGAAGACCTGAGAGCAGCCTTGGATGTTGCTCGAAAAAAAGAAGAGAATCTTCGCATAACTACCGTCAATCCTGAGTATCTTCTGGAAGCCAAAAGTAACAGACGTTTTCTGGAAAGCCTGAGAGGAAGTGATCTGAGGTTGATAGATGGTGTTGGTATTTGTCTTCTAGCTATGTTTCAAGGAGTGAGACTTCAGAGATTAACAGGAGCAGATGTTTTACCTCTTATGCTTACCTGGGCGGAAAAAGAAGGTCTTCCAGTTGCTATCTATAACAGTGAACAGGGACTGAGTAGTCAGTCGGATATTGAAATGATGTTACATGCTAAGTATCCGAATTTGCATTTTGACTACAACCTACAACCTACAACCTACGGCCTGATATTGTGTACATATGGAGCTCCTACGCAAGAGTTTTTGCTTGATACACTCGAGACACCAGCGATTAAGATGGGGATAGGAGGAGCGCTAGATTTTCTTACCGGTACGCAGGTGCGAGCACCTTATCTACTTCGTTTGTTGGGATTGGAATGGTTGTGGCGCCTCTTGCGTCAACCAAGACGAATCAATCGAATATGGCGAGCAGTAGTGGTTTTTCCTCTTCAGGGTATAATGGAGATAAGCAAAGAAAAATATGGAAGGAAAATTTGATGCACCTAAAGGAATACCGACTCGTAAACGACGTGAGGTGATGGATACCGCCAGTCCGGAAACATTACGAGTAGAGGCTTTTCCAAAGGAAAAACACGAAGTGAAACACGAACTCTATGCTCTCGCCTCTTTTCTTATCGAACGTTATCACCGGAAGACTTTAGAAGTACTCTATAGGTGTCCAGACCAATCTTTACGGGATTTGCAGGATATGTTCATAGAAAATAGAACCTTTGCAGAGGCACTGGTGTTGGATAGGGGAAGGATACGCCTATCTAGTGAGGCATTATCAGAAGTGAGTGATGACGTAGTTGCTCAGGCTTTTCAGAGCGAGATGGTTTTTCCTCGCATATATATGAGAGCTTTTGATAGATCATTTGTAGCAGCACGGGATGAGTTTGATGACCGATCAAAAGCCGTGTATGGACGTTTGAGTGATTTATTATACAAAAGTCAGGCAAGAATGGTGCTTGGTTTTGGGGCGAATGGCCCTCGTAGACGAGTACAGAGTATAGAGGGGTTTATTCGGTCAGGAGTGGTAACAGCAACGACAGAGTCTTGGAATATTATCCTGGCTATCATCAAAAAATATAACCGAGAATTCCACGAGCCTTTGACAGAGGAAGTATTTGATACTCTTACGCCAGACGTTAAAAAGATACTTAACCAAGTGGCTTCACTGAATCTGGCTGACCTCGCATACCTGCGAGACCTTGCCCTAGAGCCGGGAGGAGTGGATTTGAAACAAGTCGGTTGGGATAAAATATTGGTTTTTACTGGTGAGTCAGACACCCTTCATCTTGCTATCAAAGAAGAGTACCGTCACTTAGATAAACAGAGCCGAGAACGGAAGGAATGCACCGTTGGTTGTCCGGGAAGAGATGCTATCATTGAAAATGAGGCTGGTAAAAAAGTGAACGTTGTTGGTGATGTGTATGATTTTCATCAAGTACTAGCAAAAGACATCCTCTTGCCACATCAAAGAGTGTTGATTGATGCTGAAAAACAGATATGAAAAATGAAAAAATAATGCCAGTACAAGGTGAACCATTGCGTCCACGTATAGAGGAGTTGCGTCAGGGGATAATTGAACGTGAGCCTCGGACTATTAAGCATGAGGTCTACGCTCTTTCGACGGAGTTCATCACTCATGTTCATCAAGAGGCTCTAGAGCTCTTTCAAGAACATCCAGAAATTGCACTTCAGGCTATCAATCGAAAGTTTTCATTAGGTCTTGGCGGTAATTTGGCACATCTTGATGATGAAGGGCACATTATATTTGACCCAGAAATAGCTCGTCAGATACCAGATATGTTCCTCGCAGAAACGCTCGCTCATGAAATGCCAAGACTTTATATTCAGCTATTCGAACACGCGTTGTCGGCCCGGACCTTTCGTTCGGATGATCGTATCTCAAAAATATATGACCGTTTAGAGAGTGTACTCAAAGATACCAACTTTCGAGGAGTGACCGAAGAAGGGGAGGCAACACCAATTGAGACAGATATTTTTATCCTACGTGGAGTACATGCAGGGAGCGTTGAGTCTTGGGGGGTATTGGTATCACTTGCTCTCAAGTATCAAGAGCACTTTGAGCAGCCTCTCACAGCTGGTACACTTGACTACCTTTCGGGAGATTTGAAAAAAATACTCAACCGAACAGCCGGGTTGCATATACAAGATTTAACCGCCCTTACCCAGTACCGCCATGATGAGCATCCACATTCTTTGCAAACTACTTCATGGGAGAAAGCATTATACCTCAATGGCACTCCTGAAGAGCCACGGATTGTGTTGGATCAGAATTTTCTCGCAGAGGCAACAAGGCGGTATGAAGATGAGGCAGAGTACACAGAGTGCACCCAGAAATGCCCAGCTCTCCATGCGGTGGTAAATGATAAAGATGGTGGAAAGACGAATATTGTCGGAAACCTTTTTGATTTTCAGAAAGAAATAGCTAAGAGTACCCTTCTTCCTTTTCAAGCAAATGTATTGAGACGAGCTCGAGAGAAAGAGCTCCAGGCGCGCTTGAAGTGGTAGGTGACGTATTGAAAAGGTAAAAAAGATATGTTACAGTAGCTAACTATGCATACACATACTATGAAACCAAGAGTCCGTTTTGCACCATCACCGACTGGCTATCTCCATGTAGGCGGTCTTCGCACCGCTCTCTACAATTATCTCTTTGCTCGCAGGCACGGAGGTGAATATCTTCTTCGCATTGAGGACACTGATCAATCACGTCTCGTAGAAGACGCCCTTGAAAGCCTTGTAAAATCTCTTGATTTTATGGGTATCAATGCTGATGAGGGAGTAGTCATTGATGGTGGCGTTGTCACAGAAAAAGGAGAGAGAGGACCCTATCAACAGTCCAAACGATTAGCGATATATCAGCAACACGTTGAGCAGCTTATTCAGAAAGGGCGAGCTTACTATTGTTTCTGTACACCAGAACGTCTCGATCAAGTACGGAAAGACATGGCAGCTCAGAAGTTGCCACCAAAGTATGACAAGCACTGTCTCTCGCTTGACGCAGAAGAAATAGTGAAGCGGCGAGAAGCTGGAGAGAAGCATGTCGTACGTCTTAACGTAGCCTCTGGAGAGGATATTGTTTTTACCGATCTTGTTCGTGGTGAGGTAAGATTCAATACGCGTGATGTTGATGATCAGGTGCTCCTCAAGTCTGATGGTTTTCCAACATATCATTTGGCCGTAGTTGTCGATGACCATCTGATGGAGATTACCCATGTCTTTCGTTCTGAAGAGTGGCTTCCAAGTACGCCAAAACACATCCTCTTGTATCGAGCTTTTGGCTGGGAGGTACCAGCCATTGGTCATGTCTCGGTTATCCTCGGTCCTGACGGAAAGAAGAAACTGTCAAAGCGTGATGGAGGAGCATCGGTGGATGACTTTTTGAAGGAGGGTTATCTCAAAGAATCTCTTATTAACTTTTTCGTCCTTCTTGGGTGGAATCCCGGTGGAGGAAGCACACAGGAGATTTTTTCTCTCGAAGAGCTTGAAAAAACTTTTGATATCAACGGTCTACATAAAGCTGGCGCGGTCTTAGATAGGAAGAAGCTTGACTGGATGAATAGTGAGTACATCAAAAAACTTTCTAGCGATGATCTTTATACTCGTATCAAGGAGGGGGGCTGGCTTGAAAAAGATTTTATCAAGTGTGCGCCAGAAGAGATGCAAAGTGAGGACTATCTCAAGAAGGTACTTATAGTAGAGCAAGAGAGACTTTCTCGTCTGAGTCTTTTCGGAGAAGAAAATCCATTTTTCTTTGTGAGTGACTTGGAATACGAGCGAAGTCTCCTTCACTGGAAAACCAACACCGATGAAGAAACACTTGAAGCTCTTCAGAAAGCGCAATCTATCCTAGAAAATTTTTCTGATGCAGAGTGGGAAGATAAGCAGTATATAGAGGTAGCTCTTATGGAGGCAGCAGGGGAAAAGAGAGGTGATTTTCTCTGGCCACTCCGCGTCGCTCTTACGGGGGCACAACGATCCCCATCGCCCTTTGAGGTGTTGTATGTGCTTGGTAAAGAGAGTTCACTTTTACGCCTTCATCAGGCAATACAGCTTTTCTCAAAATAGGTAAAAAGGCTTTTTTGTGGTATAATCGGAGTGCTTATGAATACAAAAAAGCCTTTTTCTTATTCTCGATTTTTTCTTTCTTTAGCACTTCTGGGTCTTTTCGGACTTGGGGTGTTTCGAGTGGTCTGGGCGGCAGACAGTGTCTCTCAGTTGAGTGATGATGCTAAGAAGCGAGCAGATGAGCTTCAGGCACTGGATGACAAACTCAAAGCTCAGATCAAGGCTTATGAGAATATTATCAGTCTCAAGAACCGTCAAGGAGCCACACTCGATGACCAGATCAAAGCCCTAGAAGCACAGTCACAGAAGATAGAGTTAGAGATTGAGGAAAATAAGAAAAAATCAGCATCTTTGACTGGAGATATTACGACCTTGACTTCACGAGTGAACGAAAAAACAGTGCTTGTAGAACAGCAAAAGCAGCTTCTCTCTGAACTTTTGCGGCAGTATCAGTCTCAGTATACTAACGATATTTCACCATTCCTGCTTACTGCTGATGAAAGCGTCGACTATTTTCAAGAGAGTTCTTGGCGGAGTGATATCGGTGAAAAGGTGAGTAGTCTTCTTGGGTCAGTGAAAGATTTGCGTGAGGGGTTAGTCCGAGAGCAAATGGAGCTTGAGGGGAAGAAAAAACAGGCTGATATTCTCCAGACTCAGTTAGCAGAGCGTACAGACTACCTTGAGACCACTAAGGATAACAAAGCAGCGTTACTGAACAAAACTTCAGCAGAAGTAGATAAATACTCAGGTCTTGTTGATGACCTTCAAAAACAACGTGAAGAAATTGATTCTGAAATTGAAGATATTGAAGCAGGTAAGATCAGTAGTCTTGTCGATCTGCCGAAGTACAAGAAAGGACTCTTAGATTATCCAGTCAAAAGTCCTCGCTTGAGTCAGGGATATGGAAAGACGAGTTTTTCTGGTAAAGCTTATGCGAGCGGTAAGCACAACGGTCTTGACTTCGCAGACAAGACAGGAACAACTATTATGGCTGCCGCTGATGGCAAGGTGATCGGTACAGGAGATCTCGGTAAGTATGCTTATGGTCGCTGGGTAGCTATCGATCACGGTAATGGTATCGTCACGCTCTATGGACACTTAAGTCGTATTACTGCCAGTCGTGGTCAGTCGGTCAAACAGGGACAGAAAATAGGGGAGATGGGAAGTACGGGATATTCGACTGGTACTCACGTTCATTTCACGGTCTTTTCTGCGAGCTCGTATGAACTTCGAGAGTCAAGTAAAGTCAGTGGTCTTCGTATCCCAGTGGGCGCTACTGTTAATCCGAGCGTGTACTTACCTTAAGTGAGACTGAATACAGTTATTATGATACATTTACTCCTCATGTGATATGAGGAGTTTTGCTTTTATAGAAGCCAGAATGTATAATAGTGAGAAGTTAAAAAATAACAAAACAGTATGGCGTATTTGTTTACCTCAGAGTCAGTGAGTGAAGGACATCCCGACAAAGTGGCTGATCAGATCAGTGATGCTCTTATCGACAACTATCTTGCTTTTGATCCAGAGAGCAAGGTCGCTTGTGAAACGCTTGTAACGACTGGACAGGTAGTCTTGGCGGGTGAGGTGAAAAGCCGAGCTCATGTTGATATTTTGAAAGTAGCAAGAGGAGTGATTGAGCGTATTGGCTACACTAAGGGAGAATATATGTTTGATGCCCATAGCTGTGGCGTACTCTCAGCTATCCATGACCAGTCGGCAGATATCAATCAGGGAGTTGACCGTAAGAAGAAAGAAGAGCAAGGAGCGGGGGATCAGGGGATGATGTTTGGCTATGCTACCAATGAGACAGATAACTACATGCCACTCGCTCTCGACCTCGCTCACAAACTCCTTATAGAGCTCGCTGCCTTGAGAAGAGAGGGAAAAGCCATCCAGTATCTTCGTCCTGACGCGAAGAGTCAGGTGACCCTTGAGTATAGCGATGACAACAAGCCAGTACGCATTGATACTATCGTTCTCTCTACACAGCATGACGATTTTGCTTCTGATAAGGTGATGCTTGATAAGATCAAGAAAGATATCATCAATATCCTTATCCCACGTGTCAAAGCTAAGTATCCGAAATACGCTCATTTTTTCAACAACAAGATCAAGTACCACATCAACCCGACTGGAAAATTTGTGATTGGCGGTCCGCATGGTGACACTGGACTTACGGGGCGTAAGATTATCGTAGATACCTATGGCGGTAAGGGCGCACATGGAGGGGGGGCTTTCAGCGGTAAAGATCCGAGCAAGGTAGATCGTAGCGCTGCCTATGCTTCACGTCATATAGCTAAGAACCTTGTCGCTGCTGGGCTGTGTGATGAAGTGTTGGTGCAGGTGAGTTACGCTATCGGTGTTGCTAAGCCGGTCTCTATCAACGTCAACACCTATGGTACAGCGAAGGTAGACCTCTCTGACGGAGAAATTGCCAAGAAGGTGATGGCTATGAAGTGTTTTGATATGAGTCCCTACGCTATTGAGAAGCGCCTCAAGCTACGTAACCCTATCTATACCGAAACTGCTGCGTATGGTCACATGGGACGCAAGACAGAAATAGTTACCAAGAAATTTGTCTCAGCGAGTGGTAAAGAGATCGCCAAAAAAGTAGAGCTCTTCACCTGGGAAAAGCTTGACCAGGTCAAAGAAGTACGAAGAGCTTTTGGGCTTAAGTAAAAGAAATCAGAAAACTGCCAAAAGGCAGTTTTTTCTTTGGATTGACAGAAGCATCTGAAAATGGTACTTTTTCATATTCTTTAACAATCGAGCAGAAGGGGAGTATGTATGCACAATACTTGGAAACAGCCCCTTCAGAGGCTGAGACAAATCACTCGTGAACACCTGGAGCAGGGACAGGCCTGGGCAGTGGATCGTATGTATGCTGACACGTATCTCGGCAATCACATACCGTGGCTCAAAAGAATCAAAGAATCTTTCCGTCGATTGCGTGAGCAGGGGATGGCGGTGACGTATGTGGATGTTTGTGGACGTGCCTTCTGGCCGACAACACTCGTCCAGCATAATCTCAACTTTTCCCTACAAAGGGTGCATGAGCATCAGTATTGGGAAGGAGAGAAATACGAAGGAGATATATTCAACACCAGGGACTTTAATGCCTTCATGCGTGGTTTGGCGATGGTCGAAAGGCCGGCGCTGATTACTTTGGTGCCGGTGTCAGGATTGCGTTTCTATGACCAGTGCGGAAGAACTGATGAGGAAATCGAACGACTCACCCGCTATCTTTTCGTGAAGCGTCTGGAAGCACTCCTTCGTATTTTGCGGCCTGGCGGGTTCATGTATATCACTCCCTGCTTTGCGCCGGACGATACCTTGGCCCACCCAGTGATGGAGGATATTCTTCGTAGGCACAACTGCACCTATGAGAATACTGAAGGACGCCTCTTGGGCAACGCTCCGCCATGCCTCATCTCTAAGGCAGAAACCACCGATACACCCCGGGATTAAATAGGGTGTTTTTGAATACCAAAATTGACAATACGAGCCGAAAGGAATACCTTGTATATAATTCTTTACCAATCGAAAGGAAGTAGCATGAGCGGAACTTTTCAGGGTCTTACTGCTGCCAATGAAGCAGAAGAAGAGGCTCGTCGCAAAGAAGCCAAGCGTATTCGCGTTTCGAGCTATGGTGGCTTTGATGGAGGGTTTTCCCTTCGCGGGGTTACCGCAGAGGAAGCTCACATGCTCGAAGGCATGGTGGAAAATCGTTTTTGGGTGTCGGTCAACGAAGACGGACGCCTGGTGAAGTACAACAAGCTCAATGATGTACCAGGGCCTACGGATGATGAGCAGATGATGCCTTTCTGGAACCCGGCCGTATCTGGACAGGTTCAGCTGGAGCTACCTCTTCTGTCGAAGATGTCGGCCCACCAGTATCCTGGTCTCCAGATCCAGGGCCTAGGAGCGGGTCTCCGCTTCTCTCCGGACGGCTACACGCGTGAAGCAGACAGGCTCACCAGTTTTGGCTTTGAGTGTCTGCGCTCAAGGCGGAAGGAGGACGATGGTCGCTTCTGGGAAATCTGGAACCTCAGCGACTTCATCTTTGCCCAAGGCGAGCTCAAGGAGCTTATCCAGAAGCACAAGGCCCTCGGCATCCATGACCAGCTCGAGCAGGTAATCCGCTTTCTCTGTCGGAAGGTCAGCTTTGGCTCACTCGACGTCAAGTGGCAGGTGGCTGCCCTAAGCTATGACTGAACCAGTCACGCCGTCACCGCAAGCTGAAAACCGATACACCCCGGGATTAAATAGGGTGTTTTTGAATACCTAAAAGGCTAAGGATATATCTGATATACTGGGTATATAGATATTGAAATAGGATTTTGCAGTATGGGAATATTTGATAATAAGGTGGTTTTGATCACCGGAGGCTCTAGTGGTATTGGAGCTTGTGCAGCGAAGCTCTTTGCTAGCCATGGCGCACAGGTGGCTTTCACGTATCACAATAACTCCAAAGGAGCTGAAGAAACCGAACAAGCAATAGTGTCTGTCGGAGGTGAGGCTCTAGCTATCAAAGCGGATATCACGAGCGATACAGATGTCCCGCATATTATCGATAAGACAATAGAACGCTTTGGACGGATTGATGTACTCGTCAACAATGCAGGAGGCTATATTGCTGGTGATGAATGGGATGGCACCGTAGATATATGGCGTAAGTCACTTGATCAGAACCTTGTCTCTATGATGAATATCTCCAAGTATGTAGTGGAGATTTTCCAAAAGCAGGGCACTGGTGTGATGGTAAATATAGCTTCTCGTCATGCTCTAGGAGGGGAATACGATGCTCTTTCGTATGGAGCAGCTAAGGCTGGTGTAATCAACATTACACAAGCCTATGCCAAACTACTGGCTCCGTATGGTAGAGCGAACGTTATCTCTCCATCAGCTACCGAGGCAGGCTACTGGTTGACCGCACCCAAAGAAGAGCTAGAAGAAATGCTCGCCAATAGGCCGAACCATAAGCTAGTAGACCCTATGACCATAGCGGAGAAGATTGTTTTTCTTGCTTCTGATGACGCACGTGATATCACTGGTCAGAATTTCCCTATAACAGAATGAATCTTATGACCATCGAAGAACGGTTGGAAAAAATTGAAAAAAGGAATACTCATGTAGAAGCAGAAAAAGCCTGGGAGGTGAGTCTCTTTCGGAAAGTGTCTATTATGCTATTGACGTATGTAGTGGCTTATGGAGCTTTTGTTGTTATTGGCAATGATAATCCACTAAGAAATGCCTTTATTCCTGTCCTCGGGTACTTTCTGTCTACACAGTCTTTGCCGGTACTGAAAAAATGGTGGATGAGTAGTTGGTACAAAAAAAGAATATGAAAATCATGACGCTTAATACATTTATATTCGATTGTTTCGGTGTTGTGTGTAGCCCTGTATTGAATGGTTGGTACCAGACACACAGTCAGAAGCATGGATTTGTGGATGAAAATCTCCAAGAAGTCTTTCGACAGTTTGATTTGGGTCAAGTATCTGAAGATGATATTTTGGATTATTTTTCTCAGTATCCAGGTGTTACCAAAGACAGGACTCTATTACGTCAAGAGATTGATAGCTATCTGACAATAGATGAAGATCTTGTTGTAATAATGAAAAAGTTGAAACAAAAAGGTTACAAAATAGTCTTACTATCCAATGCTAACAATGCTTTTTTTGAAAGAAAGATATATACGCAGTACCCTGAGTTCAAAGACCTCTTTAACGAAATAGTCATTTCTTCAGTGGTTGGTATGGTGAAGCCGGGCTCGGAAATATATCTACACGCTCTTGACCTCGTTCAATCAAAACCAGGAGAATCTCTCTTTATTGACGATAGTAAGTCTAATGTGGATGCAGCGATGATACTTGGTATCGGAGGGTATGTATTCACAGAGACCTCTTCTTTTGTTGAGTATCTCAGGAGTATTGGCATTGAATTGAACAACTAGAGTAGCTGCATGAAAAATCTTGGTAAAAAAATTCTTGTTCTTGGAGTGAGCGCATCCGGTAAATCTACTTTTGCAAGGAAGCTAGCTAAGAAGGTGAATCTTCCTTTATTTCATGTCGACGCCTTGATGTGGCAGCCAGGCTGGCAGTACATTGGTGATGAAGCCACCATTGCTAAGCTCAAAGAAATAGGAGCAAGAGAAGAATGGATTATCGAAGGCTATATCGAGAAAGGAGCTCGGCCGGCTCTTTTTGAGCGGGCTGACACGATTATTTACCTAGACTATCCTCGTATAGTGGCTACTTTACGTTATCTCAAACGTTGGCTCAAGCATCGTAAGAACCCTAGGCCAGAACTTGACGGCTCTCCGGATAAGTTTGACTGGGAGTTCATGAAACTTGTTTGGCGGAAAGGAGAAGCTTGGTCTGTGAATAAGTTTCTGTCTCAGATGTCGAATCAAGATAAAGTAATCAAATTGACATCGGTCAAAGCTACCAAAGATTTTTTGAAAAACTAATACTATGGTGAAAATAACCACAGCCAAAGAATACTTCCAGACGCTGACTCCCAAAGAAAAGAAGTCGTTGCAAGAGTTACGTACTTGGATCCAAGAGATTGTACCCGAGTCAGTAGAATGTATCTCTTATGGTATGCCTACATACAAAGTCCGTGGTAAGGCGGTGGCAGGATACCTCTCACACAAAAACCATTTTTCATACTATCCACATAGCGGTACCACTCTCGATGGATTTGCGAAGGAGTTAGTAAAATACGGAGGCACCAAAAGTACTCTTCATTTCACCGAGGCCAAGCCTCTTACTAAGGCACTGGTCAAAAGACTTATCCACGCAAGACTTAAAGAAATCAAATAGACTCTTATGAAACACCTTATTCGCACACGCTTTGCCAAAGATATCATCGCTGAGGTACAGATACCAGAAAGACAGACAGGCAAGGTCGCTATCTTGGCAAGTGGTCTACCAGCAACGCCACCAAGGAGAAGTGTTTTTGAGTTTCTTATCAAGCAGGGTTATACCGTGATTGCTTTTCGTTATCGGGGGACTTGGGAAAGTGGGGGAACGTTCTTACAAGAATCACCCGCTAAAGATGTGCGGCTCCTGGTAGAAGAATTGGCTCGCAAAAAAAGTATCCATGACCTCTACAATCAAGTGGATATTCCTTTGAAGGTGAAGCATATCCATCTTTTTGGTAATTCTTTTGGTGGACCAGCAGTTTTACTCAATACCGGCTTACCGCTGGTCTCTAAGGTCGTAGCTCTTTCTCCAGTACTGGACTGGACAGAAGAAAGTAAGACAGAGCCTTTTGATTTTTTTGTGCGTTTTACGGAGGATGCTTTCGGGGCAGCCTATCGTCTGGCCAGTAGCAAAACTTGGCACAAACTTCTCACTTCGGATATCTATGACCCAATCAAAAACCATGCCCGTATCAAGGGGAGCAAGGTCTTCATAATCGGGACGTGGGATGATGATGTGACGCCGAGTGTGCTTATTCCTGGGATGGCAGAATTGACCGGTGCGAGCTACTATATCAAGCCCAAAGGCGGTCATCTCGGCATGAATAATTTGACCCAGAAATTCTACTGGAATAAAATAGAAGCATTTCTTGGTAAGAAATCGTGATACAAAAAATGCAACTGAGTTGCATTATTATAACGGAGTACCTTAACAGTGAAGAGAACAAGAACTACTGAGTCGCTTCGTGCGCTCGGCGAATCCGTTGCCTTGTTCACACCTGCGGAACAAGTTGAGTTTTTTAACGCCTTCATCGCTGGTCATGATCGGCTGGCAAACTATATCCATCAAGCGAGACCGCAAGGCCAAGAAGATCATCGGCCGACTTTGCACGATAAGGTCGCACGGGCACTCACGGAGCTGCGGGACTACGTCGTCAAGCAACAGGAGGAGTAAATATCGACAACATTCGAAAGAAGCCCAAGGCTCCCCTCAAGAATACAAATATTCGAGGGGAGTTTTGCTTTTTTGTTTTCAGTTTTTACAGAGATATAATCACGAGTGATTTTGAGTATCCTGAGGTGGTATCTAGGTATTACTTTTTTTACTCGTTTTCGTCCTACGCGATTATATGCATTCGTTTTTCTGGATTTGAGTCTATCCAGGTGGTATCCTAGGTATTACTTTTTGTCTTCGTTTTTGGTGTGAAAAATTTTAGACAAGACTCCCCTGAATTTTTAAGAAAAAATGGGGGAGTCTTAGGATACGTCGCTTGAGGTGGATTGAATGATAGGTACGATCATAGTATTACTAAATGGAGAGATTGAGTACGGGCAGTTTGAGGCCATGTAGAAAGGGTTGGTCTAGGTACCATAAAGAGATATCCAAAATTCATCACAAGCTATGGATACGAAGTCAAAAATTGATGCGCAGAAGCCATATTAACTAGATCCTTAATATAAGCCCTTCTTTTTCTTATGTGTCGCATAAGTTATATAAGGCGACGTGTTATATAAAAACCCCTAGCGATTAAGCCAAAGATTTTGTATCATCCTACGAATACAAATTTTTATGGATGAGAATATTTTTTGGAGATTATTCTTCCCATTGATGCCTGTGACTGTGATGAGTTGTTCAAATTTTTTTTGAGAATTTCATTTTTTATTTTTTATCAAAAAATTACTAATAACCCCCCTACTAAAAATCATCATTTTCTCATAAAAAGCGAAAAGGTGGCGAAGGGAGAGATTTCCCTTGCCACCTCTTCAAAGCGGAAGTTGATGTTACGATTAGCCGCTCGTTGTTACCGGGTGTCGTGAAGATTGAAGCTGTCACCAGCAACAGGATTGAGAACCAGCGCTTCAGGCTTAGGAGAGGCTCCCTTCTTCTCCCGAGGCTTCTTCTGCAAAAAAAGCTCTTTGAGATTGTAGGAGGTTCCCTGGCTCGCAATGCGGCTGCCAGCTGCGGTGGCCACGGGGTGACTGTAGCTGCCGTGCCTCTTGTCTCCCGAAACCACGAAATAGACAGTGTCCGGGTTGCGCTTCGGGTCTTGCATCAGGCGATCGCACATCTCACAGGCTTCCTCGGCGCTGTCCATGAGGACATAGCGCTGGCGGTATTTCCTGTGTGTATGCGGACCATGCCGAAAGCTTTCAACCAGCGCCACCTTGCCCGGCTTGAGGCCAGGGTAGGTGTGACCGGTGAAGGAAAGCTCCACAGTCTTGGGGGCGAACACCAGACCCGCAGACCGGTCATCATCGACAGGTGCGAACATGGTGATCGGGAAAGAACAGCGTTGGTCCAAAACGGACTGTATGTCACCGGAAAGCATCGAAATTCTCCTCTTCTCTTAGGTGTCTGAATTGGACTACTCATTCTGGTATAAGAGCTGCCCTTTGTCAAGAGTGTCTCTCGAATGTGATGAGTATCTCTCTAAAAAGCAAAGAGGTGACCAGGGAGTGTTTTCCCTGATCACCATCTTCAGATCTATATGTCCGCCACTCTTCTTAGGTAGCGATGCTGCCGTTGTCGGGTTCCCCCACTTCTGCTGCCAGCTCGTTGTCCGGCAAAGGAAGGAGGGCGGGTTGCGTCAGAAATTCGACAGGCTCTTCGCCATCGAGATCTTCTTCGCTGCCGTCACCCGGCCAAATCTTGCCAGTGACTGGGCTCCGGAACATCGGAGTGATGCTGTGTCCAGACATTCGTATAGTCCCCTTTTTGTGAAATTGTTTTAACATGATAATATATTATTTAATTTTTGTCAATAGTCGAGCAGAGTGAAAAACTGGTACTATAAAACTATGCGTATTTCCTACTCGAGTCTCGATACTTACAAAAACTGCCCCTTGAAGTATAAGTTCAAGCATATTGATCGTGTGCCAGAGCCAAAGTCCAAGGATGCACAGTTTGGGACGCTCATTCATAGCACACTTCATTTCGTTCACACCCCAAGTATCGTCCCACCGACCTTGGAGCAAGCCATCAATTACTTCGTTTCCAACTGGAAGCCGGAAGTCTATGAGGATGATATAGAAGAGCGCAGCGCTTTCACTCAAGGTGTGCAGATCATCCAGCGTTACTATGAGAATACCGATATCGCTGGTACAAATATCGTTGACTTAGAGAGTCGGTTTTCTATCGAAATCGGAAATGAAGAAACAGGGATACATACTGTCTCGGGTATTATCGACCGTATTGATAAGACCAAGGATGGTTATGAAATCATCGATTATAAAACAGCACGTAAAATGCCGTCACAAGATAAGGTAGATAATGACATTCAGCTTTCCATTTATCTCAAAGCTTTTCTCGAACGTTACCCGAAAGAAAAAGATAATCTCGAGAACATTACTGTCAGTCTCTACTACGTCAAACACGGAGTGAAGCTCTCTTCCAGTCGTACGCTCAAGGATTTGGAGCGTCTCGAAGAACAATTTCTCAAGGTCATTCAAGCGATTGAAAGCGCGGAGTTCGAACCCATTCTTTCCCCTCTTTGTGACTGGTGTGGCTACAAAAAAATCTGTCCTCTTTGGAAACATCAATACAAGGAGACGAGAAAAATAGATACAGAAGAGGCAAAGACAATGATCACTGACTATATCGCTTTGAAGAAAAAACTGACAGTAGAAAAAGCTACCCTCAGTCAGTTGCAAGCGCAGATACTTGCTTATATGGAGGGAGAAGGTGTAGAGCGGGTGTTTGGTGAGGATGGTATTATCGGGAAGAGTCTTCGGAGTACGTACAAGTATGATGAGAAGAAGCTCCGAGACATTCTTGAGCCGCTCGATAAGTGGGAGGATGTTCTCAAGGTAGATGGTGTCGCTCTTCGTAATATCATGGCCACTCTACCTTATCCAGTCAAAGAGGAAATAACTGAAGCCAAGATACTCGATAAACAATCAGTTAGTCTTTCGGTCAAAAAAGGAAAATTTGAACAAGAGGATGATACTGATACTCAAGAAGAAATATAAACATACAAAAAACATATGCCATGGAAAAATATTTTTAGCACTACAAAAGCACCGGTAGTACCAGAAGACCGAGTCATCATCTATAGTCGCATGGGTTGCAAACACTGCGCGAGAGCGAAGCGTATCTTGAAAGAACATAATGTCTTATACGAAGACCGTAGTGTCAATGAAAATCAATTCAGCCAAGAGCTTATTCTCTTGATGCGACAAAAAGGAGTAGCCAAGAAGGATATCATGGTCCCCCAGGTATGGATCTATGGGAAGTACGTCGGTGGTGCTGATGCCTTGGAAGAATACTTTAGCTAAGAGGAGTAGTGCTTCGGTAGACTGCTTCTATATTATTCCCGTCTGGATCAAGAACGAAACCACCATAGTAGTGAGGTCCGTAGTGTGGTCGTGGTCCAGGAGCACCGTTACATTTACCGCCAGCAAGAAGGGCCGCCTCATGAAATTCTTGGACCATCTGAATACTCTCAGCAGCGAAAGCGAGGTGTATTTTGGTATGCTCCCCTTCTCCAGAGAGCCAGAGTCTGGTCTCTTGATTTTGGCCGAAGCTACAGCCAGTGATACCGATGCCGAAGCCAGCCACATCTTCCATACTGTAGATGAGCTCATAGCCCAGAGGCTTCAGAGCTTCGAGATAGAAGTCGTGACTTTTTTTGAGGTCTGTCACGTTGAGTGAGATGTGATCGATCATAATGATAGAGTTAGTCTGTTTGATGAAAAAATGGGTTGTCGAGAACCTGATCCATGATGTTTTTGTAGAGGTTAATTATTTCTGGCCACTCTTTACCGTACTCTTCTATCCAAAGAGTTTGTTTGGCAATATTTTTTTCTATTTCTTCTGGAGGAAGACCGAGCTGTTTGAAAGTAATGCAGTCTGTCTGGAGATGACCAAGTCCTGGCATGAACTTATCTACTACACGAACGAAACGTGCCTCCGGTATCATTTGTTCTTCATAACTCTCAATCATCTGACTAATCCAAGGGAAGGTATCGTCGAATTCATGCTTGATTCTTTCGAGAGCGAGACGTTCTCGTTCTATTTTATCTATTCGCCCAGCTTCATTGAGATTAAGTGCGACAGAGACGGTGTCTCCCGCATAGGCTTCCACAAGGTCATGGATAAGAGCGTATTCAGCTACTTTACTTGTTTTGAGCTCTGGAGCATATTGATTCGCAAGAGCACATGCAATAAGACTGAGCATGACGGTATGATCAGTGTCTGACTCAGGTTGCTCTCCGGAGGGTGGAATCCTATTGGCGCGATAGGTCTCCGCAAAACGATATGCAAGCGTGGCTAAGTCGGAAGTTTTTTGATACAGCGATGACGGAATGGTAGAAGTCATATAGAGTTATGATTTTTTGGTCATATAGAACTGTCGTTGTTTTTCTGGGTAGTGCTCGAGACTGTAACGGAGTGCCGTACGTGGAAGCCGGTGTGCGTATACGTCAAGAAATGAAGAGAGCGTTTCTCGTCCACAATACTTCCCTACTTCACGAAGCATCCAGCCAGTGGCTTTGTGCATGAGATCTTCTTTGTCGTTGAGAAGTAGCTTGGCAAGTATGAAAGTGTGCTCCGGTTTCTGGTCACGAATAAAAGCCAATGTAGCTACTATGGCGATACGTCTTTCCCAGAGAGAAGATGATTGTATGAGGTTTTTTAAGAGTCTCGTCGTTTCATTTTTCTTACCGTAATGAAGGAGGTAGTGACCGAGAATATACGGAGCACTGCTATCCACGAGATCCCAATTGTTCACTCGAAGAGCGTGCTTAAGGTAGAAGTCTTTAAGGATGCTTTGCTCTCCACTGTCCCCTTTCTGGTACTGATGAGTAAGGATATACAGGCCGACTAGTCGGAATTCGTGCTCCTTGCTATAAAGAAGCTCACGAATGGCCTCTAGGGGCAAATTTTGGTACTTTTTAGAGACTTTACGCTGTTCTGGGACAGTTACACCGATGAAGATATCACCCTCTCCATACTGCCCTTTTTGGGTCTTGAAGAATCTTTGGCTTTTTAGAGCCTTTTCTTTGCTACCAAGCGAGCGAAGTTCTTTTTTGAGGTTATTGAGGCTACTCATGATGCAGTTTTTCTAAAATTCTTTAATATCCCCTTCTTGCATATCAATATACTCTATCCCAAATGGTTCGAGGAGGATAGTAGGGATACGGCGAGTAGGTCCGAGTTGATGTTCTTGACGGAGCATACCATCATGGACCGGAAATACTTTTTTTGGTTTTACCTCCTTGGTATACTCGATGGCTTCTGAGAGTTTCATCCATGGTCCGGCGACTGGAAGGGCGAGGATATCTACCGAGACGAGCGGTAACTCAAAAGAATCGCCAGGATAGAAGAGTTGATCGGCGATGAGAAAGCCAGTGTTTTGGACTGGTGTGAGGTCATGGTGAATACAAGCATGTTCAGACCCGATGCTTTTGATAGCTACCCCTTTGCGACTGATGGCCTCACCAGAAGAGACTTCAGTCCAGGCTATGCCAGCTTCATCGAGGAGTTTTCCTACTCCCTTGTGAGTGATGATTTCTGCTTCAGGATTTTTGGCTAGGACAATTTGTAAGGCATCGAGATGACAGTGATCTTGGTGTTCATGAGTAATAAGAATAATATCTATGCCACTCTCAAGCGGACAGGTGTTGTAGTTACCTGGGTCAGTGAGAATAGTAAGACTTCCTATTTTGAGAGTGAGGCAGCAATGGCCGTGTTTGGTGATGTTCATGAAGTTATTTTTTGGTAATTATCTTTCAATCTATCCCATACCGTGAGTGAGTAGAAGTGAGGCTGTTGGATGTCGCTTGGATTGAGAAAGCCAGCCTGCATAAGAAAGAGGAGTGTATCAAGGTTGGCGCCACTGATGAAAGCGTATTTCTCTAGTCCATGTTGCTTCAGTGCTCGATAGAGACGGACTTGTTCGAGGTAGACTGTGTCTTTGCTGTTGGTGAGAAATTCTTCATTAGATCCAAACTGAGCACCGGATTCAAAGAGGCGCTTAGTTCTATTGATAGCAAGCTTGAGCTTTTCGTCAGCACGCAGATCAAATTCTTCTTGATCAATCCAACCGAGCTCTCTTTGTAGGTGCAACTCCTTGAGAGAACCCTCATAGAAGGCCTCGACACAATCGAGGTAGCTCCCTCCTTCGAGCTTCTTTTGCATGGCTTTGATGTAGTATGGATGTGGTGGTGACTGATAACCAAAGGCTTGCCCCGAGACATAGTCTTGGTTGTTCATAGCGCCACACTCAGCAAAGATGCTCGATCTTCCCCCACCTACTTTAGCGAAGAGACGAAGAGGTATACGTGCACGATTTTCTGCCTGGATAACGTGCCCTTCTATCTCATGAGCCAGAGTGATACTGATGAGGCGGTCGATGGATTGAGGATTGGGACTACATTTGATGATTTTTTGTTTGGCACTGACAGCCATAGTCTTGTAAGCGTCTCGCATGACGAACTGCCATTTATCATCAGGCGCTGGGCCCTCACGATCACTCTCATAGTCACTAGCCGGATACTGACTCAGGAGACTATAGTGAGTGAGGGTTTCTTCAGCGAGTTGAGCTATCTTTTCGGCAGGTATATTCTTAGCGAAGAGTTTTTCTCTATCGAGTCCCCTGCCCTCTATAGCACTATTACGTAGAGTTACTTGAGAGATGTATTCTGCCTCAAATTCATCAGCAAAGGCTATCACATCTTGACTCAACTGTTGTCGATAACCATTCTCTTCGTATTCGTGAGCAGCACCTTTTACGAGCTTATCGAGTTTTGAGAGTGTGCGTTCAGTATCGCCGAGCCCGAAGCCGATTTCGAGGAGCTCTCTTTCTGCATCAGTGAGAGAGTCTTCACCAAGGAGAGCGGATTTTTCTTGTAGCGTCAGAATCTGAATATTGCCATCGATGAGGAGATCATTGACACGAGCGTGATAGAGATCGAGGATACCGTTGATGACGAAACGAGCATCGTCACTGTGTTCAGTTTCTTGGAGTGATACGCGGTATGTTCGCAGCTGCTCTTTGATTTTTCGTAAAGCTCTTTGTTTGGTGAGGAGTTTCTCTGGGTCGAAGATGACTTTGGTGCGAATAGGTAAAGAGAGGTCGTCTTGTTGGATAAGACCGTTTTGATCTTTGGTTTTACGAAAAGCTTGAAAGGTAGCTTCTTCTGAGTAGTTACGGGAGCGGCCAGCTATATCAGACTGCACCTTAGCATCGAGTCCTTTAAGATAAGTTGAGGTATAGAGGAGTGTAGAGACGGCTTCTAATGTAAGAGGAGGTATCTCTGTGTCCCCAAGAAGAAGTCGTAAATCTTCCTGCCCTTCTTCAGCTAAGAAGTATTCAGGATAAAAAGTGTTCTCCTGGACGGTGATGTCAAAAACGGTCTCAAGAGTATTTCCAAGACTCGTCTCAAAACTGAGAATTTCCTCTTGTTCTTCCGCTGAGAGCTCAGCTTGTTTTTCAGCTCCATTTTCTATAGCGGCAAGCTGCTCTATCTTCTTCTGTATATCACTTGAGGCTCGTTCAGGGTACAGTCTGCGTCTCATATCTGGTTGTTTGAAAGGGTCTTCCATACTTTTTAGTATAGCATCCCCTTGTGGGTACTAGAGAGTGTGTCTAAGTATGCTATGGTAGGGATATGAAGCAAAGATTCTATGATTGTCTGGTTATCGGCGGTGGGCCATCAGGAATGATGGCGGCTGGCAGGGCGGCAGAACTCGGTCAGCAGGTTTTGCTATTGGAGAAAAATGACACTCTTGGGAAAAAGCTCCTCATCACGGGTGGTGGTCGTTCCAATATCACCAATGCTGAATTTGATGAGCACCTTTTCTTAGAGAAATTTGGGGAAGCTAAAAAATACCTTTTCTCTCCCCTTTCGCGCTTTGGTGTAGAGAGTACGATTCACTTTTTCGATGACCTGGGGATGCCAACGAAGATAGAGGCTGAGAAAAGAGTATTCCCCAAAAGTGATAGTGCTCAGTCTGTCTGGGATGCACTGCTACTCTACATGAAGCGAGGTAGTGTCTCTGTCTTGTCTCACAGTGAGGTAGTCGGCCTTGAACATGATGATAATCGCATCACCGGTGTCCGTCTCAAGAATGGTGAAGTCTATCAGGCAACACGCTACGTACTGGCGACCGGTGGAAAATCACGACCAGAGACAGGATCCACTGGAGACGGCTTTCGTTTTTTGAAGGAGTTGGGTCATAAGGTCAATAATCAAAAGCCCGCCTTGGTACCACTGAAGGTACGTGAGGACTGGGTCCATGCACTCAGCGGTTTAGCTCTCGAAGATGCAAAGTTTACCTTCTTTCATCAACACCAAAAGCAAGCGAGTAAGCGTGGCAAGTTACTCTTCACCCATTTCGGTCTCAGCGGGCCACTAGTGCTCAATATGAGTAAGAGTGTGAGTGAGTATCTTGAGTATGGTCCTGTCACTGTCAGCATTGATATGATGCCAAGTATCAATCACGGAGAGCTCGACCGGAGAATTCTCGACACTTTCGAAGCAGCCAAGAACAAACAAATCAAAAACGTTCTCAAAGAACTTCTCTCCCCGCTTCTCGTTCCGACTCTCTTGGAGCTTGTCAGGATAGATGCTGATAAAGCAGTTAATATGGTGAGTCGGGATGAACGTCAGCGTCTCGGCGAGAAAATCAAAAACATGACCATGACAGTGACAGGGTTGATGGGTTTTGAGAAGGCTGTAGTCAGTAGTGGCGGAGTGCATCTCGAAGAAGTAGACTTTCGAACCATGCAGTCTCGTCTTTACCCGAACCTCCATATCGTCGGAGATCTTCTCAATATCAATCGCCCGTCTGGTGGTTATAGTCTTCAGCTCTGCTGGACCACTGGGTATGTCGCTGGCAGCAGTGTCCCCGAATAAAAACGAAAGAACCCTCACCCGCACGTAGCAGGTAAGGGTTCCGAAGGGTTTGCCTTGTTAGGTATACCCATGTTGTTGTAGGTAGGCGATTGGATCAGCGAGTCGTGGCAAGAAACCGAAGTGCTGATAGTCCACCAAGCCATGCTCCTTGAACCATTCCCCTGCCCATTCGAAACCGTGCCGTTTCATGATTTCAACGATGGGTGAGTCGGCTGTCAGCGTGCCGATTCGCGCAGGATCATAGAGGGCACCTCGTGGTTGTACGAAGCCATCCTTCATCCAAGGGTTCCAGAGTGGGTCGAAGTCGATCGCTAAGGCAAGAGCATGGAGTGATAGGCGGCTTGTCCCGAGAATGGTGCGCCAGTTATAGCACGTCGTCGCGTTGTCCTGCATAGATCGCTCATCGTCCCAGTCGTAGCTCACGATAGGAACAACCTTGGCAAGAGGAATCTTGCGACGAAGCAGTTCTGCAAAGATGAGTCGTACACGACTCGCGATGCACTGGTGGACGACGATTTGACCCTCGTGGATTTCTCCGTCGTAGGAGTAGTACCATACCTTTACCAGGCAGAGGTATTTTCTGACCCATTCGGGGGCTGGGTTGTCTGGATGATCTCTCGTGGCTTCTTCAAAGCTGAGAGCACTGTCGATGATAGGCATAGGGATATCCCCCCTTATGAATCATTTAGGCGATAGAATACTCGCGGTGATTGCCTGCGATCAGACGCAAGTTCAATGCGCGAAACGATCATATTTCTTTTCGTGAGGGCACGGAGTGTTCGGTCAACTGGCCTGAGCGACAGACCAGTAGCGCGTACGATACTCGGTGCACTGAGTTCGCCCTGTTTGAGTGCATCGAGGATTTTCTTGGCTCGAGCGGTCTCAATGGACTTAGCTTTGTTCCGCAGTTGTTTCATGGGAAGTGTCTCCAGATTTGGATTTGAGTCAGGGTGGGAATTCCTTTGACTAGATAATATTGTTAAAGAGGGATAAATTAGAATACTGAATCCTGTCCATTTTGTCAATGAGAGTATGTAGGTAATTGACTATAAAGAACAAGTCAACTATCTCAGTGACTTACCTTGAAATGAGAGAAAAAAAGGTGATTTTGATAGTCCACAAAAGCTTTTTGTTTGATAGCTCTGACCTCGAGATGATGGGGCGCCCTTTCGAGACTTCTTTCAGTATTGGTGAGATCTTCTATTTGATCAAAACCAGCTTCGAGGAGAATATCTCTCAGGAGTTCAAAGTAGTAGCCGAATTTGTGTATGTCATACTCATCTTGTTGCCAACCAAAAAGACTACCATATCCCCAGTAGCGGTCATTCTTACCTGATTCTTTATTATAAAAACTTTCGTGTTTTCCCTTTGTAATTTGTTTTAGGTGCCAGAGAAGATTAGGACAAATGACGTATAGCTCACCGCCTGTCTTTAGGACGCGGTTCCATTCGCTGAGTACGCGAAGAAATTCTTTGAGAGTAAAATGTTCAATGAGATGGCGGCTATAGACTTCATCAACAGAGTTATCCTCAAATGGTAAGGCATCTGCTGGGCAGACATAGTCACTTTCAAGAGTCTTTCTGATATCACAGGTCACATAGCCTGGTCGCTTCTTTTTTCCGCTACCAACTTCTACTTTGAGAGGAGACATAAGACATTTATTCGTGAACTTTCATTACCCTAACACGGGTATTTACATATAGTATACCAAAAAGCAAAAGCTGCCAGAAACGATGTCCTGACAGCTAGTGCTTTACGTTGAAAGCGCTTAATCATGCTGATACCCGAGTAGCAGCGCTATGGTTAGCCGAGGTCATGATGACGCCGAACGGTGTTTCGGGGTGCTCACCCGCTAGTTTCCAAGCGGGCCGCATCCCCGTGTCAGTCGGGACATCTTTCTCGTCGACCTTCCCTTGTGTCACGTAGCCTCGCATGATACTGGCGACAGTATCGAAATTAAGGTGACGAGTCGTGATGGCGAGGTCAATCATCGAGGCTTCATGGGCGGCGATGAAGATCTCTGCAGCCGTCATGTAGCTCTCTCGCTTGAGAAGGTGGAGCCAAGCCACCTCTTCTTGGGTCGGCATTGTCTCTCTCCTCAAAATTGTGACTTGCAGCGATTGCAGTAGAGCCATCCATTAGGAAGCTCTACGACATCACCTTTTGTTCCGCAATTCGGACACTCCCTCCGAGGAGGAAGTTCGGGTAGCGGAGTGGGTTTTGGTACGGCCACAGAACCTCTCCTTCTTCTGGACTGGGAAGTGAGTGTCTACTATAGCAACGTTTTTCTCAAGTGTCTAGAGACAATAAATGAAAACAGGGATTCGGCCAGTAGCAAAATCCCTGAGAATAGTAGGATGGAGTGTTGTGTTGATGCGTTACGGTCTACGCATAGTGTGTCATGGTATCAAGCGCCCTCACAAACGCCTTCGTTCACCATGCCAACAGGCCTACCCTGACAGTATCGTCTCAGTCCTCGGCGGGACGAGATGATGGGTACAACACATACAAAGAGCTCGGGTCTTCTCCTCCTCCGTTTACGGGGCTAAAGCCGCTACTAGGAAGCTCCATCCATGCTCATGAGAATAGCGTAGAAGACTTCTCTAGTCAACAAAAAGCACCCTATTATGACCGGGGTGTATCGGTTAGCGGTTCTGACGCTCATGCTCTTCATAGCTCATGACGACGATGCGTCGTTGCTTGATCAGAAGCTGGAGCATACTCGGATAGACGGTGACCTCCTTCTTTGGCTTTACCTCAGTGTAGGAAAGACACGTCAGGCCTTCGAGGATAAAATCCGTAAAAGCCTCTCGTCCAATCAGATGAACGTAGCCTTTGCTGAGATGGAGATGCTCTGGTCCTACCACGAGGATGTGCGGATGACGAGGATCATCAACCAACTGCCAGCCCCAGTCTATTTTTGGAGTGCGGATAGTAGCATAGAGAATAGCGAGCTCTACCAAGCACGTACCATAGACTGCTTTCTGGTTGTATTCAGGGATGAGGTGACCCTGCTCCGGGTTTGATGGCCAAAGGCAATCACATGAGTACGATGACCCATGGAGTACCCATTCTTCCTCAGACAATCCGTCGAGGGTAGTAAGTGTGGATGCGGAGTGCACTGTCCTTCTCCCTCTTGTTGTTAAAGGATATTAAGGTTAAAAATATCTCCTCTTGTAAATGGGCTAATGCCCGGACAATTCGCTAGCTAATGGTATTCAGCTAGACTTGACATATTACGATAAAATTGCGAAAGAGTCAACACTTACTTTTGAACCAAAATATCCCCCGCTAGAGGGATTATTTTGCTAGTTAAGATTGTGGGACGATGTTGGAACTTATTTTTTTTGAAATCAAACCTAATTCTGATAAGAAAATAAGGATAAATCCTACTACCTAAAAATATCTTAGCTCGTCTTCTTTTCTCCAAAAAAATTTAATATTTTGATTATGATATTTTTTTACCGGAGATAAATTCACCTAAAATTAAATTTGTTCTATCTAGTAGTTCATCGTAAGTTATGACCTCCACATCTTTAAGATTACTACGAAAAAGCTCGAAAGATTTTATCTGTTCTTCGCTTAAGTTAGAAATTCTTCCTATAATTAAGACACTCTTAGGGTTGAAAGATTTAAAATCAGCTCCATGAACTAAAGAATAGAAGGCTTTTTGTAAGTTATCTTTTTGATCTAGAACTTGTACTATTCCACCCGTTAACTCTTTGCCCATTGAAAAGCGATCTGGTGATCTGTACGGAGTTGAGCTATCAATTAGTTTCTTTAAGGGCGTCTTAATTTCTAGAATAAAAACATTTTTTGTAAGATTATTTTTAAAAAGAAAATCGGCTTCTCGTCCGCCTTTATTTGTGATATTTGTGCCACCGACATATATCTTTTGACCCATAGAGACGACTGGCATTGAAAGTATATTGGATAAAATCCAAGAATTTTTTGTAAAGAAATCCTGGCATCTTTTTTCGTATGCCTCTGATTCAGTTACTTGATTAATCAGTTTCTCAAAATCATCTTTAACTTTCTTTAGTTTAATAAAGTTGATTTTTTCTTCAGCTTTATAGAGAATTTTTTCTTCCTTAATTTCAT
>JAYRRF010000029.1:0-8787 GCA_041910335.1 Candidatus Moraniibacteriota bacterium | reverse complement strand
CAACACGACCACTCGTTGATGGAGTTATCAGCGACTTCGAAATCACTCAGCAGATGCTTCGCTACTTCATTAATAAAGTGCAGCAAGAAAGTTTGTCTTTCATACGTCGACCAAGAGTACTCATTGGTATTCCATCAGGCGTGACAGAGGTAGAAAAACGCGCTGTGATAGAAGCAGCATTGGCAGCGGGCGCGCGTCAAGCATTTCTCATTGATGAACCAATGGCAGCTGCTATCGGTGCACGCCTTCCTGTCATCGATGCTACCGGTAATATGGTTGTCGATATTGGTGGAGGAACGACTGAGATAGCCGTTATCTCTCTTGGTGGAGTGGTCTTATCTCGAAGTCTTCGTATTGCAGGAGATGAAATGAACGAAGATATCGTCCGTTACTGTCGTGATGAGTTTAATATTCTCATTGGAGAGCGTACTGCAGAAGAGGTGAAGATTGCCATCGGGAGCGCCTACCCCCAAAAAGAGAAACTCACCTATGCCTTGCGTGGACGTGACCTTGTCTCTGGTCTTCCTAAAGAAGTAGTCGCTACGGATGAACATATCAGAGAAGGGTTGTCTCGTTCTATCCGAGTAATCGTCAATACTATCAAGACTATCATCGAAGAGACACCGCCAGAGCTTATCTCAGACATCATGCATCGAGGGATCATTCTTGCGGGTGGGGGGAGTCTCATCCGCGGTCTTGACCGACTCATTGCCAACCAGACCGGTATCCCAGTCAGACTGATGGAGGATCCTCTCACAGCAGTGGTACGTGGTACGGGTATCGTTCTTGACGATATGGAAAACCTCAAGGAGGTGCTTATTGAAGAAGAAGCGGGTAAGCCATTAGGATCATAATTTACAGTTAGGATACAGTCATATATGGGAGAACGTAGATATTTTCTCCAATCAAAACTTTTTTGGGCAGTATTGGTCAGTACAGCTTTCTTTTTGATGACGTGGTTTCAGCCTGCTCTATTGATGAGGCCGATCAAGATAGTAACCACGAGTATTCTTTGGCCAGTCGAGAGTTTCTTTTCTCCAATTGCCTTCGAATTACAGGATGCCAAAAATTTTCTCACGAGCATTGGTGAGTACAAACATGAGAGCGAAGAGTTACGAAAAGAAAACCTTCGTCTTCAGATAGAAAACGCGAATCTGCGCGAAGTCAGTAGCGAGAACCAAGAACTTCGTCGAGAGCTCGATCTTCTTCCGAGGCAGGAGTATAACCTCAAGGGGACGACTGTTATCGGTCGAGATGTCTCTGGTCTTGGGAATTGGGTACAAATTGATCAAGGTGAGAATGCTGGCATCAAGCCAGGTATGGCAGTGGTTGTTGAGGCGGGGGTATTGGTGGGACGAGTAGATGAGATTTATCCATTTTCCGCGCGCGTCCAGCTCCTTTCTCACGCAGAGAGCATTGTCAATGCTGTGACGCTTGATACCAATGCTGAGGGAATTGTGAAAGGGGAGCATAGCCTCGGTATGATCTATGACATGGTGTTACAATCTGAGACACTGAAGAACGGTGATACAGTGGTGACTTCTGGTTTGGGTCAGGTGATACCAAAAGGTTTGCTTG
Organism: Candidatus Moraniibacteriota bacterium; assembly: GCA_041910335.1. GTDB lineage: Bacteria > Patescibacteriota > Minisyncoccia > Moranbacterales > UBA1568 > UBA1568. Next base: position 7,209 of record JAYRRF010000029.1, on the reverse strand, counting down.
TCGGAACTCTCCAAGATGTGCGTCTTACCGATGATAAACTCTTCCAGCGAGCAACTATCAAATCACCAGTTCGGTTCGACCGATTAAGAAACGTGTTTGTTATCCTTGGTACCAAATAAATGAAAATCGGAGCCTACATTCTTATCCTACTGAGTTTGCTCCTCGTGGTTCAGATTTCTTTTGTCGATGTTTTATTCCCAACATTCTTGGTGCCAGCTGTCATCTTTGCGTCATTAGTAGTTTGGACACTCACACTTGGATTCCGATCCGCTCTGTGGTATATCATCCCACTCCTTATTCTCTACGAGCTTCTTACGGCAGGTGAGGTGCGCCTTTTGGGTGCTTACGCAGTATTGCTTTCGTATGGGGTTAGTTTTTTGTCTCGACGTATGTTGATAGATAACGTTGCTCTTTCGACCATCTTCTATACGGCTATTATTATGTTTGGAGCTTTGTTTTATCATGGTGTTGTGGGTCTGATATTCACTGATCTCCGTTACAAGGTGACTTTGGGGGAGTTCTTCTTTGAGTATCTCATCACTTTTATTATCTTTGTGTTAGTACGGAAGATTTTGATAGCATTTCAACTCTCTATTGAGAGGCTGCGATCTGATAGAGCATTAATGATTCGCTAGCATATGGCTATTTTTGGAAAAAAATATCGAGTCAGTCGTTATGTAGAGCATGAAATCGATGACGCTGTTTTGACTGTGACAGAACCAGAGACAGCCAGAATTGAGCAGCCCCTCGAAAGAGGCATCCTCTCGTTCTTTTGGATTACTGCATGCCTTATTCTCCTTATCTTGGGTGGAAAGGTTTTTTCTTTGACTGTACTAGAAGGTGAGAAGTACCAACTTGCCTCTACGAAGAACAGCTTGCGAGCTCTTGTTATTCCCGCTCCACGAGGGACTATCTTTGATCGTTATGGCAAGCCTCTGGTCTATAATGTCCCAAGTATTGACCTGGTAGCAGTTGCGAGAGACTTACCAGTAGAAGAAGGTGAGCGAACAGCGCTGAAGGAGCGTCTTGTATCAGCTTTCTCTCTTGATCGGTCAACGCTCGATGTGACTTTTGATGCACTGCCTCCGAATGCCAAGGAAGGAGCGCCTTTGAAGGAGCAGCTCACTCAAGAAGAAGCGCTACGTTTCTTAGGGCAGAAGGATTTGTATCCAGGTGTTAGCTTGTATAAGACCACTCATCGAGATTACACAGATAGTGCCATCTTCGCCCACCTCATGGGTTATGAAGGGAAAATTAAACCAGAAGAATTGAAAGAACATCCGGATTACTTGCTCACCGATTCAATTGGTAAGCAGGGAATAGAAAAAAGCTATGAGTCAGTGTTGCGAGGGAAGCACGGATATCAACAAGCGGAGGTAGATGCACTTGGTCATGTCAAACGTGAGCTGGGAGTTATCAATCCCGTGGCCGGAAGTGATCTTGTGCTTAATATCGATGCTGATCTCCAGAAGAAGCTCTATGATAGTCTGGAGGCTATTTTGGTCAAAGCAGGTGCCAACAAGGCGGCAGCTATTGCTCTGGATCCACGAAATGGCGCCGTGCGTGCAGTAGTGAGTCTTCCGAGTTTTGATAACAATCTCTTCTCTAACGGTATCAGTCAAGAAGACTATCAACGGTTAGCTAATGACGAAGCAAGGCCGCTTTTCAATCGCGCATTGTCTGGAGAGTACCCACCAGGCTCTACCATTAAGCCAGTGATTGCAGCTGCGGCTTTGAGTGAGAACATCATAGATCCTGAGAGGCAGATTGAGAGTCGAGGGGGTATTCAAGTAGGAAACTTTTTCTTTGGTGACTGGAAAGCTCACGGTTTTACCGATATGCGGAGAGCAATAGCAGTATCAAGTGATGTGTATTTCTATTCTGTTGGTGGGGGGTACGGCGGTGTGAATGGCCTCGGTATTGAACGAATGAAGAAATACGAGAACCTTTTCGGTTATGGTGAAGTGACAGGTATTGATACCACTGGTGAAGGTAATGGGTTTATTCCGACGCCAGAGTGGAAGAAAGAGCGCATAGGGGAGCGTTGGTATATTGGTGATGACTACAACTCTTCCATTGGGCAGGGATACATCACAGCAACGCCTCTTCAGATTCTCAATTCTATCGCTGCCATTGCCAATGGAGGCACTCTCTATGCCCCACGCATCGGAAACTCTGTTAAATCACAACAAGGCAAGATAATACCAATTGAAAGTCAGGTCATTCGTAAAGATTTTATTCGACCAGATATTCTTCAAGTGGTGCGCGAAGGAATGCGTGAAACGGTGACGGAAGGGACAGCTCAGATGCTCAAGGAGCTTCCTGTGGAAGTGGCTGGTAAAACAGGAACCGCTCAGTTTGGCGGTGAGCACAAGACGCATGGTTGGTTTGTCTCTTTTGCTCCTTTTCAGAACCCAGAATTAGCAATGATTGTGTTAGTTGAGGGCCAAGGGACAGAGGAGACATACAATGCCGTACCAGTAACCAAAGAGGTTTATCAGTGGTATTTCGAAAAAGAGCATAGGGAGTAAATAATAGAGAATTAAACTGAAGGTATAAGTAATAAGGGTTAAGAGTGAAAGATAAAGGCTAGCCAGAGCCATGTTTTACAGGGTTGACATCTTGGGTTAGAAGATATACTATGGAGTCCATACTAAGTGAATCTTCCCTCTATATGAGAGAAGTTTTCTTTTTTCAAAGATAATTTACAGTACTAAAATAATGAGTAGAATATTTACTGCCGAAGGGCTCAAAAAATTACAAGAAGAACTCGAGGACAGGAAGACACACATGCGTCAGGAAATTGCTCAGTCTATCAAAGAGGCTAAAGAGCAGGGGGATCTTTCTGAGAACGCTGAGTACAGTGAAGCGAAGCGTACTCAAAACGAAAACGAGAGTCGTATCGCTGAACTTGAAGCTCTACTCAAGGACTCTGTCGTTGCCGCTAAACATCGTAAGTCTGATCATGTAGAAATTGGCTCTACACTCGTAGTGAAATTTCACGGCAAGGAACTTACCTTTGAAATCGTTGGCTCTAATGAGGTTGACCCAAGCAAAGGGCGCATCTCTCATGAGTCTCCGCTCGGATCTCAGTTCATGGGTAAGAAAAAAGGAGACAAGGTTGAGGTCACAGCACCTGCCGGGAAGGTCAAGTACGAGATTGTTTCTGTTGCCTAAGAGAAACAAAGGAAATCGAACCGAGTCGAAAGGCTCGGTTTTGCTTTTTTCCCCTGAAATGGCTATAATAGGCACATTGCTTATGATACAGGATCTACGAGAAGACATTATTGCTACCAAAAAACAGAAGTTCCATGCATTGGAAGAGGCTTTTGGAGTTGTCTATCCAGAAAAAAACAACCGTACTCATACGAACTCCGAAGCTCTTGCTCACTTTGATGAATTAATGGCCAAGAAGACAGTTCTTACACTTGTTGGAAGAGTGCGTTCTTCACGTGTGATGGGTAAAATCGGCTTTGTACATATTGAAGATGGCGACGCTAAGCTTCAGGTTTTTCTCAATACTCAAGTACTTGGTGAAGAAAAGTTCAGACTTTTTGTCGATACTATTGAAGCGGGTGACTTTGTAGAGGTGACTGGTAAAATGTTTCTGACGAAGAAAGAAGAACGAACTTTAGAAGTAGAGGAGTGGCGCATTCTCGGTAAGTCTATGCGGCCGATACCCACTGAGTTCTATGGCCTCAAGGATGAAGAAGAGCTGCTTCGTCGTCGCTACCTTGATTTGTTAGCCAATCCAGAGACGCGAGAGCTCTTCCGTAAGAAAAACATCTTCTGGCAAACAGTACGAAACACTCTTGTTGAAGAGGGGTTTCTTGAAGTACAGACTCCTGTACTTGAACATGTACCGGGGGGAGCCGATGCGGAACCATTCATTACGCATCACAATGCCCTTGATCATGATTTTTATCTTCGTATTTCCCTCGAGCTTCATCTGAAGCGCCTTTTAGTGGGGGGGTATGAGAAGGTTTTTGAAATAGGAAGGCTCTTCCGTAATGAGGGTATCGATAGAGAGCATTTGCAGGAATATGATGATGTCGAATTTTACTGGGCCTACGCTGACCTTGAGCAAGGAATTGAACTCACCAAAAAAATGATTAAAGCTATTGTCTATAATGTCACCGGTGGCTATGAAACAGAGTTTGAGGGTCAGATAATTAATTGGGGAGGTGATTATCCGCTCGTTGATTTCTTTACTGAGTTTGAAAAAGAGACGGGGATAAATCTCTCAGAAGAAGTATCTGTCGCTCAGCTAAAGAAAAAGGCAGATGAACTTGGTATCAAGTATGAGAGCTCTTATGGCAAGGGTCGCATGATCGATACCATCTACAAGAAGACTGTGCGTCAGCGCTTGATACAACCATGTATTCTTGTAGGTCATCCAATCGAGATTTCACCGCTTTCTAAGATTGATCCTGAGAATCCTAAGCGAGTACTGCGGGCACAACTGATAGCTGTCAAAAGCGAGCTTACCAACTCATTCGCTGAGCTTAATGATCCAGTGGACCAGCGTCGACGCTTTGAGGAGCAGATGAAGCTTCGGGAGGATGGGGACAGTGAGGCTCAGATGATCGATGAAGACTTCATTCAGGCACTAGAGTATGGTATGCCACCAGCCTTTGGTTTTGGTATGAGCGAAAGACTCTTCGCTATCCTGATGAACCGTTCTATCCGTGAGACAGTTATCTTCCCTCCGATGAAATCAAGAAGCGAGTAACTTTTGTTATTTATTACTTTTTAATGAAAAGAGTATGACCCACGAAGAATACAAAATGGAAGAGAAGATAAAGCAGTGGAACATGGTTGCTATTGGAGTCTTTGCTCTTTTAGCTGTATGGGCATTTCGTTGTCTCGAGATACGGGGAGCTTCAGCGTATCTTTCTATTGGAGATTTTGTGATTATTTCTTTAGCGGTACTCAGAGTGATTCGTCTGGTGGCTTATGACAATATCACCCTGTTTCTTCGGGAGGCTTTTCTTGATGTAAAAACCGTGAGCCTTGCTCCAGGAGGTGAAGAGTTTGTTGAGCGTGTACCTTCCGAAAACTCTTTCAAACGAACGATTGCCAAGCTTCTCAACTGTCCTTGGTGTATCGGGGTGTGGGCGACGCTGGTAGTGATGTATTTGTATCTTGCCTACCCAGGCCTCTGGATAGCTTTTGTTTTGTTGGCCATTTCTTCAGTAGCGAGTATCTTGCAACTCATTACCAATCTTTTGGGATGGCGAGCTGAGCATGCCAAAATAGCCACCACAAAGTTAATTGAGGACTAAGTTTTTATGACTCGTTTTGAAAATCCACATATTTCAGCGCCAGTTTCTTCTGAAAGCGGTATTGATGGACGAGTTCTTAAGAATTTTGATGATCATTTTTCTTCAATAACAAGTGAAACAGGTATCAATGTATTTAAAAAGGCACTAGCAGAGGCTAGTTCCATGACAATTAATGCTGAGACTCAAAAATATATTAAAGGGTGGCTTTCTCAAATCTTAGAAAAAGCTTATTATTTATCATTTACATCAGGAGTACCCACTGAAGAATTTTCACGAGACTTACAAGTAGCTTTGCAGTCCATCACAACTTTACCGAGGTATCTTGGTAGTGATTCGAAGAGAGAAATGAAGAGGGAGCCTTCGTTTCCAGAGAGTATAAGTGGTACGCTAGAACGATTCTCTTATATGGAAAAACTAGTACCTATTTTTAGGAATAAGGCTAAATCAATTATCGTTGGTGGCTCCATGAGTTACGGACCATTCTACAATATTCGAAAAAATTTAGATGAAACTGGGAGTTCTGATATCGATGCTATTATTGTTGTGAATGATGATTTTTTTGACGATATGAATTGGGACGCTTTTGATTTGTCGGAACAATTTTCCGAAGAGGATAAGAAAATTTTTCATGAGCGAAGAAAAAAATTTAGAGAGCTTTATAGCCAGGGGAGTGTGGACATTTTGAGTCAACGTTTTGATGTCCCAAATCATGATTTTAATATGAGTACCCATTTCTTTACTCTTGCAAATTTTGAAAAGATGTGTGGATCTAGATTTAGTCAAGATCTACAATATGATCAAAATATAGTTAGCACCTTTCGTGATTTTAAGGCAAGAAAATTTGAGCATAGGGATTGTAACCAGCTTAACTTTTTTGGAGATGCTTTTCCATATACAGTACCAGAGCAAGTTGCTATTGAGGGGGGGTATATTGCTGAATTGCCAAATTACTACATCCAAAATCAGCATCTATACCCTGGAATCTATCAAAACCTCATATCTCCCGAGTTCTTAGTTTTTTATGATAATACAGGGGAAGTAAGTGATCTAGTTGGTGATTTTCATAGGATCTTACAGGAAAGATCAGAAGTGGAAGGTGAGCGGGGTAAAAAGAAGAGCTCTGTTATTCAGTCACACTTTCGAAATAGGTTTTTTGCTCCTGGGCGCTATTAATCTTTGAGGCGTCTTTCAAATACATGCACTGCGTGCGCCATACTACGCACATCATGAAGGGCATTGTGAACATGTCCTTGCATATCTAGTCCAGCCGCCTGATAGAGGGTGCCACTAGAATAATTATCTGCATTGATGTTCCACTGAGCGAGAAGGGGTCGCACTCGGATAAAAGGAGTCTCTTCGTACTTAAAAGGTATGTTGAAATATTGGCAGTTTTGTTTCAAAACCCCCCAGTCAGCATTAAATGTCCAGATGGGATAGTCTTGTACAAATTGAATAAACTCATCTAGGGCTTTCGGAAATGATACGCCATTTTTGGCTACTTGATCATCGGTGATGTTAGTAAGTTCTATGAAAAAAGTGGGAAGCTTTGTTTCAAAGGCTGGTTTGGTGATTACATCAAAACAAGCGATTTCTCTTCCAGTGGTATTATCAAAAAGAATGGCGGATATTTGAACTACTTGTCTTTGTTCTTTTTCGTTCGGCCGCCCTTTTTCGGGAGTCATGCCTGGGTAGCAGTACTCAAGGTCTACGTATATCCGATAGTCATTTTCTAGCATATATTTCTATGTTATTGTCTTAGGGAAGCATTTTTGCTACTATGCTGAAGCATACATATTCTATCAAACCTATGCTTGATATTCAATTCATTCGAGAAAATTCAGATATTTTGCGAGAGGTCGCTCTGGCGAAAAATATAAGTCTAGATATAGACAAATTACTTGCGCTTGATGAGGAGCGACGTGCT
>JAYRRF010000028.1:0-20747 GCA_041910335.1 Candidatus Moraniibacteriota bacterium | reverse complement strand
TACCGCACGTTACCTGGTAAGTGGTAAAAAATAAGCGCGAGCTCACTTTTCAGCAAAATCGAACTACCTCTAGAATTTCGAGCATTTTCAAAATAGTATCCATGAGGGTGTCGTTTTTGTCTTTAGGGGGATATACTGTACTTGTGATCATTAACTATAATACTAAGTATATGTCTGGAAATACTGTGAAATTTCATCGAGTCATCAAGGCGACACCTGAGAAGGTCTACCGAGCGTTTACGAATGCTGAGGCTATGTCTTTTTGGATACCGCCGTACGGATTCCTCTGTGAGGTACATGAGATGGATGCGCGTGTCGGGGGTATATATAAGATGACCTTCACCAACTTCACGACTGGGAGCAAGAGTTCTTTCGGAGGGAAGTTTATAGAGATGAAGCCCAATGAATTCTTGCAGTATACAGATGTCTTCGATGATCCCAATCTCCCTGGAGAAATGATCACTTCGGTTTCATTCAAGAATGTACTTTGTGGGACAGAAATAGAGGTTATCCAAGAGGGTATTCCAGAGGCTATACCAGTCGAGATGTGCTATCTCGGTTGGCAGGAATCTCTCGAGAAGCTCATCAAGTTGGTCGAGCCCAACATCCCTGATGCGTAGAGGGTATAAGGTCGAGATAGAAGAAGCGGTTAGACTAATGGCCAAGATCCACTTTTTCTTTTGCATGAAAAAACGCGTGATACAATAGAGGTGTAATCATTGATACATAAAGGCTATGACTGATGCACAGATTTTTCAGGTTTTTGGAATCGGGTTGTTCGTCATGGGGGTATCTTGGATCAGTAATCCGCGTGGCTTTCAGTATCTGCTCAAGGATCTGACGAGGAATAGCGGAGTTCTTTTCCTTACAGGGATGATGACGTTCGCAGTGGGGTATCTGATAGTCTCAGTTCATACAACGACGTCTCCCTTGATGATGATGCTCGGTTGGCTCACTCTTCTCAAAGGCCTCATCATTCTCATGTTTGCTTCAGCTCATGTCGCTCTGTACCCGTTCCTCTCTCGACTCAGGGTCTATCACGCGATTGTTCCCTGGCTCGTCACCGTCGTTGGTCTCATCACTCTCTATCTTGGCTACCTGGCGTAAGGTAAGTGGTAGAATATCCGTCTTTACTGAGGTATGGCGGATTTTTATACAGAAAACAAATAACAAGCGATACGTAATAAACAGTGTCGACTCCAAAGACTCACAATCATGAAATACATCCTCGGATTACAAAAAATACTCATCTGGACAGGAGTTTTCCTGGTCATCGCTATCCCGGTTTCATCACTTTTCTTCAAGATGCCAGGGGCTCTCACGAGCGCCCTTTTCAGTACTTCATTTGCAGCGGTCTTTCTCGTCATGATTATCCGACCACTTGCAGATATCTTAAATGATTGGATGTTTTTGAAGAAACTTATCATTCTACGTAAGGGTTTCGGTATTTTTTCAGCTTCTATCATTGTTGGTTCGATGCTTTCTCGAGTGATAGCGCCAGAGAGTGTCTATCTCACCAACCTTTTCTCAGCTCATTTTTTTTCTTTTACCAATTACGCTATTTTCTCGAACTTAGGAGATGTATCTGGACTCATTCTCCTTCTCACTTCCAATCAATTCTCACAAAAGCACCTTAAGAAGAACTGGAAACGCATCCAGCGACTCTCCTACGTATACTTCTACTCCGGTGCTTTGTATGAAGGGCTATTTCTCGAGAGCTCCTTTGCTCTCTATGCGCTCATGGTTGTTACCAATCTGGTAGTCATAGCCTGGGCTATCAAAATCTGGCGCAAGGGTAAGTAGAAGAGTTTGATTATCTGAAAAGGTATCAGGGTATTCTTTCTTGAATACGTTGCATGACGATATCTCCTATCTCAGGAGCGACGAATGTGACTAAGGCTTCTCGGTCACGCCTTTGAGCTGTTTCCCAGGCTTTGGAAGATGAAATATGAGCAGTCTCTTGGGAAGCGATAAAGGTAAGCGTCTTGGTGATGTCAGCATTCCTAGCGCTTTCGAGTAATACGTGAGCTTCATGTTTACCGTCGTGTTCACCGCGTAGACCACGAATGAGTACTATTTGTTCACCGGGAATGTGTCGAGCAAGAAAGGTGTCGATAGTCTCGACCGTCACACCAGATGGCAAATTATAGTATCGCCAAAGTGCTACACGCTCGTCTAGTGAGAACTTTGGATTTTTGATCGAGTAGTCAGAGCAGACCACGATGATTTCTGAGAAGAAGCGAGCAGCTTCCGTCAGGAGTGTAAGGTGGCCGTAGGTTGGTGGGTCAAAAGTGCCAGAATAGACAAAGATTGGCTGCATAGAGGGTAGATTTCAGTCCTTAGACTATACCAGAAAGTAGGCCTAAGAGCTACGAGTGGACGTTGATGGAGTGATTCGCTTGGTTGGTTTGGTAGTTGGAGTAATCGCAGAAGCAGTCTTTGCTGTAGATGAGGGGGTAGGTGAAACAGAGGGTTCTGTTTGTGAAAAACCAGTACTTGTCGGTGTTTGGGAGCTACTATAGAGCAGACTACCAAAAATCAGTGAAGAGATAATGACAAGGCCACTTAAAAACCAAGCCATAAATGGATTTGCTTGTTTCATAAAGAGAGTCGTTATAAGTACATTTACCCCGTAGTACGGATGATAGTAGAAAAGTCTGCTAAAAAAGAGGTTTAGCTCTAACAAGCCTCTTTTTGTGAATAAAAAAAGAGGAGTATACTAAAGGTAAACTCCTTGGTAGTCATACGTACTAAATATCAAGAAGGTTTGATAAATAATTAAGATTCACTAATATGGAAGGTCAAAATGAAGAAGTCAAAACAGTCGTTAAGAATATGAGTAATAACCAGCTCTTGATTGTATGCGGGATTGCCGTAGTAGCGATCATGCTGGCGGGTTTCATCGGTTACAACATTGGTCGTGATCAAGGTGCGCGTGGTATGCACGACCGTATGGAAAAAAACGATAGCCGGAAAGAGGGTAGCTGGAGCAAGGAGCAAAAGATGATGGAAAGAAAATCTGACGATCCGGCTGGGATGAGTATGGATGGTATGACCGAAGGCCTCAAAGGGCTTTCTGGAGATGATTTTGACAAGGCTTTTATCGAGATGATGATCGTTCATCATCAAGGTGCACTCGATATGGCCAAGCTTATTCCAGAAAATGCTAAGCATGCTGAATTGAAGAAGTTAGGGCAAGATATTATCAAAGCTCAAACCAAGGAAATCGAGATGATGCAGAGCTGGCTCAAGAGTTGGGGGTACCAAGAAAATAACATGATGATGCCAGATGGTTCTATGATGAACGGGATGGATCATGAGAAAATGATGCAAGGCATGTAATCAAGTTCTCAATTTCGAAAAGAGGCCAAAGGCCTCTTTTTGGTACTAAAATTTACAGAGCATATCAAAAAGAGCTATAATAAAGGCAGTTCGAGTTTCTAATAAAGATAATTATATGAAAAGTTTACACAAACACAGTCATGAAGAGTTGGTAGCTACATTGGCAGACCCGGAAGTACTGAAAGGATATAAAGAGAGTGGTGACGGCCTGACCATTCATTGGATGCCGAAAATACTCGGAGTATTCTTGGTAACAGCGGGAAATATAGTTTTTGGTGAGAAGCCGAGCTATGGGAAGTTCAAGGCAGTGGAAGTTATTGCGCGTATTCCTTATCAGTCTTGGGAGGTAGCGAGTTATATGTTCCTCACTATGTTCTACTCAAATGAGAAGAAGGCTATCGAGCTGATGCACACATCTCAGTTTGGGCGAGCCGCTCAAGACAATGAGACGATGCACGTTATCGTCATTAGTCAGCTAGCGCGTAAATACAAGCAAGATAGCTTTTTCCGTCATACTCTGATTCCGCTTGCCTTCTCTTTCTTTTACTTTGGAGCTTCTTTTCTTCTCTATATCATCAATCCGAAGTATTCATTTGAGCTGAACTACCTTTTTGAGAGCCATGCTTTTGATCAGTATTCTCGATTTATTAGAGAGAACGAGGCCGACCTTCGTTCTAAAGCAGTGATGATCGAGTTTTTGGAACATTATGGACGTTTCTCTAAGAGTGAGTATGAACTCTTTGTTTCTATTCAAAATGATGAACTTATCCATCGTAATGCTTCAGCGAGTGAAGCTTTGAAGTACTCTTAAGATATATCGAATAAGAGTATGCAAATAGCTTTTTTTGAGATTGAGCCATGGGAAGAGGAGATTATTCGTCAACAACTTAGCGACCACGAGCTCTTCTTTTTTGAGGAAGACCTTGACCAAAAGCATCTCCCTCTCATTAGTCAATGCGAGATCATTTCTCTATTCATTCATAGCCAAGTCGATAGAGCTACGTTAGAAGCATTACCAAATGTACGCTTTATAACTACACGTTCAACCGGATTCAATCACATTGATGTAGAGGCTGCGAAGGAAAAAGAAATCATTGTTTCGAATGTTCCAACTTACGGTGAACATACAGTAGCAGAACACACCTTTGCTCTTATCCTTTCTCTTTCGCGTAATATCCATAAGTCACATGTACGTAGATTGAGGAACAATTTTTCTATCGAAGGTTTGAAAGGATTTGATCTGCAGGGGAAAACGATTGGTGTCATCGGGACAGGAAAAATTGGTATCAATGTTGTCCAGATAGCCCGAGCGTTTGAGATGCGGGTTGTAGCCTTTGATGCTTTTCCGAATGAGGATCTTGCTATCAAATACGGGTACCAGTATGTAGACCTAGAAACACTCTTAGAGAAATCTGACATTATCACGCTGCATGCTCCTTATAATGAAAGTACTCACCACCTCATCAATAAAGATAATATCAAGAAGGTCAAGCCAGGATCTATGCTTATTAATACGGCTCGCGGAGAATTGGTAGAAAACGAAGCGCTTTTGTGGGCGCTTGATAACAAGGTGCTCCGAGGCTGTGGTCTTGATGTGATCGAGGGAGAAGATCTTGTACGAGAAGAGAAAGAGTTGCTACAAACCAACCAGTTGAGTCTTGAAAAAATGGCAGAGCTTGTGAAAGACCATATTCTCTTGGGGCGAGATGAAGTAGTCTATACACCACATATAGCTTTCTTTTCAGAAGAAGCCTTAGAGCGCATCTTGTTCACGACTATCGATAACATCAAGGATTTTCTTGCAGAGAAGCCTCAAAATCAAGTCTAGATTCTCGTCAAAAATGCTTGGATAAAGCATTTTTTTCTTCATTTGTAAGATTGGATATACCAGAGCGTTATAAACAGTAGTAAGAGACCAGTGGGAAAGAAACAAGAAAAAACATTTTTTCAGCTCTACGAGAATGAATCTGAAGCTCTCTTTCGATTTGTTTCTTTCCGGGTGGCAGATGCAGAAAAGGTAAAAGATATTCTTCAGGAAAGTTATCTTCGGTTGTGGAAAATTCTGCTCAAAGAAAACATAGAGAACGAACGAGCCTATCTCTACAGAATTGCTCGCAACCTTATCATCGACAGTTATCGTAAAACAGAAGCAGGGTCACTGGATGGTTTACTTGAAGAAGGTTTCGATATCTCTTTACCAGAAGGGATTACTCTTGAGGAAAAGATGGATGCCGAAAAGATTAAAGGTTTTTTCCGGGAACTTCCTGAGAAGTATCGAGACATTTTTTGGCTGCGTTTTGTTGAAGAGTGGTCCGTCAAAGATATTGCCGAAGCATTCTCGCTCAGTGAGAATGTGACATCAGTACGTATTTACCGAGGACTGAAGCTTTTAAGGAAGAGGTTACAAGCAAAATAGACTATGAACGAAGATATCTATATTTTGACTGAAAAAGAGAAGAAGCTTTTTGCTCAATTGAGAAAAAAGCAACTTTCTTTTGAGGATAAAAGAATACTCGAGCGGGCGCTTAAGAAAGCTGTCAAAAAAAGTCAGCGAGCCTTGTGGTGGCAAGAGCATTTTGCAGTTCAGCCAGTATTTTTTAAGCCAGCCGTTGGCTTTGCTTCATTACTGGTAGTTTTGTCTGTTGGCGCAGGAGTAGGTAGGGCAGCTAGCGTTGCTCTTCCTGGAGAGGTCTTGTACAAAGCAAAAACAAATCTGTATGAGCCAGTAGGAGAGGCTTTTTCTCGAGAGGATGCTCTAGTGGTAGCTCGCTTGCGTATACAAGCGAGACTCAAAGAGGCTGAAATATTGGTAGAGAGAGGCGGATTGGGCCAAGCAGAAAAAGAGCAGCTTGAGCAACTGATTACTTCAGAAGTGGTATTACTTGAGAGTCAAGGTATTTCTCGAGAGGAGATTATCGCTGAAACAAAAAACTTTTCGCAAAAAGTAGAGCTTACTCTTGATGAGAAAGGTGAGATAGTACTACGAGTCAAACAGGTTATACTCACTCCGTCTAACTTTCCTCAAAGAGTTGAAGAAGATGTGGTGCATGATGATCGAAAAGATAAAGCAGTTGATGAGCATGAGGCTGATGATAGAGACGAAGAGAGGTCTTCTCTCAAAGGAGAAAAAAAAGTTAGCAAAGAAAAGCATGACGAGGGTGATTTAGAAAAAGAGAAAGAGCAGAGCAACGATGATGAGGATAAATCGAATGATACCGATGAAGAGCATGAGGATAAGAAAGGGAGTAATGATGATACTGATACCAGCGAATCGGGTAAAGATGGGTCAGATAAGGAAGGCGATGAAGATAAAGAGGAATAGCCTATAATGGAACCTCTTTTTCGATGGGGGATGGCATTTTCTTGGGAGACCTTTATACTGAAAGAGATACTGGATAAGAAAATCAAGCATGAATGAAATATATCTCTCTATCGTTCTTCCTTGCTATAACCTTGAGAAGACTATTTATCAAAATACAAAAAGAATCACGGAGTATTTAAAGAAAAGCGGCAACACTTTTGAAGTTATCGCAGTCAACGATGGAAGTCTAGACGACACCTCTGAAGAGCTTTTTCGTGCTCAGAGAGATCTAGGTATCCAAGTCATTACTTACACCAAGAATAGAGGAAAGGGATACGCCGTGAGAAAGGGAGTGGCTGCCTCACGGGGTGAGATTACGGGTTTTCTTGATGCGGACCTAGCTATCCCAATTGAAGAACTTGATCAATTTATCCAAAGCATCAAAAGAGGAAGTAATCTCGCCATCGCTTCTCGCCTTCATCCAGAAGTGCGAGTAAAAATACCCGTCCTCTGGTATAGGCTTTTCATGGAACGCATTTTTCGATATCTGCGCATCTTTATCATCGGAGGTAGTCGAGTCAAGGATACGCAGTGTGGCTGTAAGGTTTTTGATAAAGAGGTGAAAGATAAACTCTTTCCTTATATGAAAATAGAGCGGTTTGCTTTCGATGCTGAGCTCATTTTTCTTGCTTTGCGAAGCGGGTATAAGATAGAGGAAGTGCCAATCACGTTACAAAACCCTACGACCAGCAGCATTCGTATTATCAAAGACTCTCTGATAATGTTAAGAGATCTGTTTCGCATCAGGTGGTATAGTCTCTCGGGTCAGTATAAGAAAAGATCTTATCTAGAGTCATGAGTACACAAAAATACCAAATTGCTTTTGACGACTTTGGTCTAAATCAGAAAACAAACGATCGTATCATTGAGCTCATCCAGTGTCTACCTGGGTCAAGAGTGGCTATTATGATGAATGGGCACTTCTCACCTGAAGAGAAAGAGGCATTGTTACAATCAGGCGCTTTTCTTGATATTCATCTCGATAGATATAAAGAGGCTTCTTTCCAGAACAAAAGTCAGAGTACCCTGGGAAGGATATTCTCATTCCTGAAAGAGTATCTCAAGAAAGAACATGGCCAAACCATACTTCAGTCTTGGGAAGAACAAGTAGAGGATTTTCGTGAGATCTTTGGAAAGATGCCAGCACGATTGAATAGCCATGAACATGTGCATTTTTTTCCAGCTCATTTTACAAAAGCTCTCAAGTTAGCGAGAGAGAAACAGATAGCAGAAATTCGTTTTGGAAAGTTGTTCACAGGGAATTATACCGCTATCGCTTTCATTTTGAATGTCCTGAGGTTCTGGAACCAACGACACTTTCGAAAGTCAGGCCTTCGCACCTCAACCTATCTTCTTAGTTGGGATTGGTTTGATATGAAAAATGGAGAACGAGCTCTCCTTCGATACACTAAGCAAGGCGAGACAGAGGTAGTCTTTCATCTTGAGCGAGATGAAGAGTACTTTTTTTTGAAAAGCATTTTGTAAATAATTTGCTACAATAAAGAAAACAAACAGTGCATGCAGTCGATTCAAGACATGAAGCGGCCAGGTTTGATACGTATCACGCTGGCCATCATATCGTTCATCGTAGTCTGGGGGATGGTATCATACTATCTTATTGATTTTCGTTTGCAGGTGATATTCTTTCTTGGTTTTTTTGCAGCATACTTTTTGTTAGCGTATCTTTTTCTACCAAGATTGATATATATCATCATTCTGGTATTGAAACGTTCACGTATCCCGCGCTATACGCACGCCGCTGATGGTGTGCTCGCTGACCCGATTAATATTATTCTTTTTGGACGAGAGGAAGATCTCATCGCAGTATTTGAGAAGGCTGGTTGGGATAAGGCTGATGCTATTACCCCACGTTCAACCTGGAAAATGTTCCGATCGTTCTTTTGGAACAAGCCCTATCCGACCGCTCCTTTTAGTCCGCTCTTTTTGTTCGGACGAAGTCAGGATTATGGTTTTCAGAGAGCTATTGGAGAGAGTCCTCGCATGAGACATCACGTGCGTTTTTGGTCGGCTAATGTGGAATCAGAAATCGATCTCGAAGACCCCTTGTATTGGCTGAGAAAACACACCGTCGCAAAAGATAAGCCTCTCATGTGGGTAGGAGCCGCTTCGAAGGACATTGGTTTTGGTCTTACTCGCTTCACGTATCAGTTGACGCATCAGGTTGATGAAGAGGTTGATAAAGAAAGGGAGTACGTTATCGATAGTCTCCTTAGCAAAGGAGTCATCACGGATATCAAGCTTTTTGCCACCGACGCCTTGGTTCGAGGGCAGTACATCTCAGACAGTCGTATTATCACCGCCTATCTCAAGCGACAGAGCTAGCCTTGCTTTCAAGTAAGATTCGTGTCATACTGACTGACAATCTTAACTGATACAAAGATATGGCAGAGAGCGTCGTTCTGCGTTTCGACAGAGTTTCATACGAATATGATCATGGTAAGCCTATCTTAGATGAGGTCTCTTTTTCTGTACGTCGAGGAGCTAAAATTACTTTGATGGGCCAGAACGGTGCTGGCAAAAGCTCTTTATTCAAGCTCATTATGGGAGAAATGAAGCCAGAATCAGGGCGTATTTCTTTGGATAACAATGCGACTGTTGCTATTGCAAAGCAGGTGATGGACAGAGAAAAGCTTGATTATACAGTCGAACAGTTTCTCGCTGAGGCATTTAGCGGCAAAGACTACGAGCTTCGTCCACGTATCATCGATGTGCTCGATATTGTTCATCTCAAGGCATCTTTTGATAAGACTATTAGAGACTTCTCTGGCGGGCAGCAGGCGAGACTGCTTCTGGCCTACGCCCTTATCCAGGATCCCGATATTCTTCTCCTTGATGAGCCCACCAACAATCTTGACTACCTCGGTATCGAGCATTTGAAGGACTTTCTTATTCACTCGGATAAGACTTGCATTGTTATTTCTCATGATGCTGATTTTCTCAATTCTTTCACTGAGGGAGTGTTATACCTGGATGTACATACACACCAGATCGAGCAGTATACTGGTAACTACTATGATGTCGTTGAGCAAATCAAGGTGACTATTGAGAAAGCAGAAAGAGAAAACGTACGCCTTGAACGCACTATCAAAGAGAAAAAAGAGCAGGCTAATACCTTTGCAAATAAGGGAGGAAAGCTCCGTGCCGTAGCCAAGCGCATGCGTGACTTAGCTGATGAGCTCGAAGAAAATAAAGTCGATGTGCGCAAAGAAGATCGGACACTTCCTCACTTTCGTATCGAGTGCCCAGATATCGTTGGGCCAATTGTTCACATCAAGGCAGTCTCTATCCTGGAGGCAGGAGAGCCGGTCACGAAGCCTGTGGATATCACTTTGAAGCGTAATACCCACCTTCTCATCACTGGTCCCAACGGCATCGGCAAGACGACGTTTCTTGAGTCGCTTGCACGAGTAGATGATCACCTGGTAGAGATAAGCTCAGAAGCCACAGTAGGGTATTATCGTCAGGATTTCTCCACGCTTGACTTTGAGTCTACCGTCTTTGATGTTTTGATGGCTTCTATCAAAGAAAAAAATAAAGAACTGGTGTATAAGCTCGCAGCCAAGTTTCTCCTTCCAGCTAACCTCGTTCAAAACAAGGTCAAAAGTCTTTCAGAAGGACAGAAGGGTCTTCTCATGTTCGCCAAGCTCTATGCTGAAGAGCCAAGCATTCTTATCTTCGACGAACCGACCAATCACATCAACTTCCGTCACATCCCTGTCATCGCTGAAGCGCTAGATGAATATAAGGGTACTCTCATCCTCGTTTCGCACGTCATGGATTTTGTCGCTCAGGTGCGTATCGATGAAGTGCTTGATCTTGAAACCTTAAACTAAAAACGTATGAATCGCCAAGAGTCTCTCTACCTTCTCCTCGGCATCGCTCTCGGTGCCATCCTCACAAGCATTCTCTTCCTCCGTATCCCGCTTGTAGCCCATAAAGCGCATGAGCTGGGTATCCAGAAAAAGACACAGAAAATAGAAGTGCCACTCCAAGACCAAAGGGTACAAGTACCAAATTTCTAGGACTTGATTTTTGGCTTAAATAGTGCTATAATGGGGATACCAAAACAAAAAGTTCCTCAATGAAAGCTCTACTTTCTTCACATTGTCACTCTTTTACACAAGCAAAGAGATTCCTCTCTTTGCTTTTGTTGTTCAGTTTCACTTTTTCTCCAGTTTTGGCACAAGAAGTGCCACCAGCGGATCCAACCGTGACAGACCCAGCTGTGACTGATCCAGTTGCTACTCCTACTGACCCAGTAGCTACACCGGAAACCACCCCTCCAGCTGCTACAGAGACCACTCCAACTACCGACACTGCTCCTGTTACTGATCCGATCACGCCCACTACAGACCCAGCTCCTACTTCCGATCCGGCTCTCACTACAGAAGAAGTAATCCCAACTGAAGAAGTAGTAGCTCCAAGCACCGACCTCGAGGCAGATTTACTCCGTTACAATCAGTACCGGTTGTATCAGAAATATGAGAAGAGAGAACAGTATCGCAAGTACGTACGATACCAATTTCTCGTTGGTAAAGGCTATCCATGGGAAGGTAGTAAAAAAGCAGAAAAGAAAATCTTGAAAAGTCTCAAGAATGACGCTAAGAAATACAACAAAAGCTCATCCAAGTACGCCCATCTTCGTACTCGAGCAGAGGATTATGCTAACTACGCGACCCTCAAAGCAGAATATTTTTCTTTGAAACCATATGCTGGTTATGGGAGTTATATTCTTTATGACAAGAGCGCATACGATGCTTATAAGAACTACGGCACAGAAGAAAACAGGCTTGGTTATGAGCGTTATCGGAAAGCCATTGCTGATGGCTTGGTCGTAGCTCCTGAAGAAGATACAGAAGATCTCTCAGCTCTTGGGCCCGAGATTACGGTTGGTATTTTCAATTACCTCCCTGCTGATCTCAAGCTTACGTCATTTAGTATTGAGTCTAATGTTCCATTTCGTGTCTTGGATAGAGAAGGGCGAGTGAAGGCGACTATCGCTGCTGATACAAAGGTTCGTGTCAAATACCTTGGCGACAAAAATTTCAATGTCTACTACTCAGGGACGAATGTTCAAATCACGACTCTCAACAGAGAAGTGCGCTTCTCTGCTGCTGAAGAATACAAGGATCGAGTAGTCTTTGACGTTAGTCGTCCGAATTCCACCTTTGATCATTTTAGAGGCTCTATTCGGCTGCGTTTCTATGATTCACCAGAAGCTGATATGGATCGTATCTGGGTCATCAACAAACTCCCACTCGAACACTATGTCTGGGGTATGGGAGAGATTACCGGGACTGGTCCTGAGAGTTACAATCGTGTCATGACCACTATCTTCCGCACCTATGGCTTCTGGAAGATTCAGTGGAGCACCAAGTACGCTGCTCAAGGTTTTAAGGTTGATGCGACTTCAGGTAGTCAGATTTACTACGGGTATGACTGGGAAACAACCCATAGCCGTATCCGTAATGCGGCTGAAGTCAGCCGAGGTACTTTGGTCTTCTATGACGGAGAAGTAGCGCTGACCCCATATAGCTCATGGACTGACGGGAAGACCCGTCGTTATGAAGACGGTCATTGGGGACATAATTGTGCTGACTACAAGAAAAAGACCTCTGTCACCTATCCATGGCTCTCTTCGGTGAGTGATAGTTATGGTAAGAACCCAGATCTTGATACTTGTGAGCTTGCCAGTCGTGGCAATCACATGGTTGGCCTTTCTGCCAACGGAGCTGTTCGTATGGCTAGAGACGCTGGTTGGGACTATCAGGCCATTTTGAAGCACTACTACACTGGCATTACTCTCAAGCAAGAATATTAATCTGTTATGAAGGGAGCTCTCAAAATAATTGGAGCCACACTTAGTCTCGCTGTCGTTCTTGGAGCGGGATTTTTTGTGTATCAACACATGTTGCGTACATCTAGCAGTGAACAATCTGTTGAGAAAAGTGAAATACCGACTGAGTTTCAGTCAAGAGAAGAGTTACCGAAGGTGACTCCTTCAGATGCCGAGTCGGTAGAGTCAGAACAACAAACAGAAGAACGCTCGAATATCACGTCCCATCAAGGAAAGATACCAACGGCTGATGACTGTGAGAATGAATGCGAAGGTTATGCTCTTGATGATGCCGAACAAAAGTACTGCTTGGCCTACTGTGGTCTTCACCAAGAGACGCTCTATCAGTCTGGCTGTGAAGCACTTGCTGGTCAGGAAAAAGACTTTTGCTTCAAAGATAAAGCACTCAAGGAGAAAAATCCTGAGACTTGTGCTACGATAAGTGATAGTGCTCTTCGTAAGAGCTGTGAAGCCCGTATCGCTGAGGAGCTTTTTGATTAAGATAAGCAGCCAGGATGCCTATTTTTAGGCATTTTTTATACATTAACGTTTAATGAACATGCAAGCAGAACATCCCGTACCGGAATCTATTCTAGGTCTTAAAGTTAAGAAATCAAGTGCTGGACTCGGCCTCTTCACAGAACTACCCATCAAGAAAGACACTACCATCATTGAGTATATTGGTCACCGTATCCCAGCTGATAGTGATGCTAAGAACAAATACATCTTCAATGTTAGTAAGAAAGTAGACATCGACGGTAGCCCTCGGTGGAATACGATGCGCTATGCAAATCACAGTTGTCGACCAAACTGCGAAGCCATCAACCGTAGAGGAAGAATTTTCTTGGTCGCCAAGCGTAACATCAAGCCAGGAGAAGAATTAACATACAATTATGGCAAAGACTACTTCAAAAGCGAATACATACAAAAAGGGGGGTGCCTCTGCGCCAAGTGTTCACCCCGTTAAAAAACGCACTTTTAAGAAGGGAGATAATCACAAGCAATCAGATCAGGGGTTAACTCTTGTAGAAAAAAGAGGAGTTTTTCATGGGGCCAAGAAAAAAAGTAGTCGAGTAACGAGCGCAAAGAAAAGTGGTCCAAATCCAAACTACAAGCGACACTATCGGGGTCCCGCCAAGAAGGTCAATAATGAGCACGAAGAATACCCGATGCGACTCAGTCGTTTTTTGGCAATAGCTGGGCGAGCCACCAGAAGGGAGGCTGATGAGCTTATCCTTCAGGGGAAGGTGCTCGTAGACGGGCAAAAGGCTCAAGTAGGCCAAAAAATTGATGGACCTGATCACAAAGTAGTCATTCAGAGCAAAAAAGAAGAACAAAAAGAATACCAATACGTGGCTTACTACAAGCCGCGAGGAGTGATCACTCACACACCAAGAAAAAAAGAGAAAGACATTCGAGAAGTGTCTGGTTATAAAGATCTCTACCCACTCGGTCGGCTGGATAAGGACTCAGAAGGTCTCATACTTCTTACGAATGACGGGAGAGTGACTGATAGACTGCTTCATCCACGCTTTGCTCATGAGAAGGAGTATGTGGTGTCTCTCGATATACCATTCCAGACGAAGTGGGAAAAGGTCTTGAAAGCAGGTGTTATGAGTGAAGGAGAGAAGCTGACTCTCCGCAAACTCCAAATCATAGATCCATACACATTGAGTATAACTTTGACAGAAGGGAAGAAACATCAAGTACGTCGCATGCTAGAAAGTCTTGGAGTATACGTCACTCGTTTGGTGCGAGTACGTATCATGAACGTACATCTAGGGAATCTCAAAGAAGGACAGGCGCGCGAGCTCACGGGCAAAGCAAAAAGCGGATTTCTGAGGGAGATCGGGTTGCAATAGAGCCAAAAAAATGCTATAATAGAAGTACAAAGAGAGAAAAACGGGTGCCTATAGCATCCGTTTTTCTTTTTCTTAAGCCATTAACGCTTAGTATGTCGGCCAAAAAACAAAACCAAACTGTATCAACAAAGATGCATATTTTTCTTCCAGACCTCACCACCATGAAAGTATCGAGTGAGTTTTTTTATGGAGTATTTCTTTCACTCACCCTTCTTATCTCAGGTCTACTCATGGGTGGAGCGAATCGGGTTGAGGCAGTAGTGGTCCCAGTAGCAACCATCTCTCCCAACGAGCTTCGTCTTGAACGGGATGTTTCCAAAATGGTCCAGGGGTATCCTATCGAAGAGATGCTGCCGTACATCATCAAGCACGATCGTCAGACCGCTGCCTTCATTGTTGGTATCGCTAAGAAAGAAAGTAATTGGGGTAAGCGGGTACCGGTGACAGAAAATGGAGAGGATTGCTATAACTACTGGGGATATCGTGGTGAGGGGAGTCGTGGGACTGCTATGGGACATGGCTGTTTTGGAAGTAAGAAGGAGGCTGTAGCAGTGATTTCCAAACGTATCGAAAACCTGATGAAAGAGTACCACCGAGATACAGCAGAAGAGATGGTAGTCTGGAAATGTGGCTACACGTGTAGTGGTCATAGCCCAGAGAGTGTGGAGAGCTGGATCGATGACGTTGGTTATTATGCTGAAAAAGTGGAAAAAAGCCCTAGAGATTAGGGCTTTTTATTATTTGTGAAGACAGTTTCTTGATTGCGATGGAGAGCGTTTTCGAAGCGGGCTACCATCGGGTCTGAGCGGTCTGGTTCAGTTGGGCCAAGTGGATCATCACGATTGACGTAGTAGAGAATGCTGTGGAGTTCGCCGGAGATACGTTTGATTTCTTTCTTTCTGGCACGGCGCTCTTTGCTATTCTGGGGCTCTGATTCAAATATGACTGATCGCAGTGGGCTATTGCCAGTCAAAAGTGGCTTGTCACTTTCTACCTTCTGGTATTCGTTGAACTGAGTGGCTGGAAAACGGGTAAGGAGATAGTCCATGTAGCTCCGCCAAATAGGAGCAGCCACAAAGACACCATCTGCTCCAGAACGCATCGGGGTGTTATCATTGTTACCTACCCAGACCCCAAGAGCCACTCTTCTGGTAAAGCCAATGGTCCAAGCATCACGAAACTCCTGGGTGGTGCCAGTTTTTGCAGCTACACCACCATCTTTGAAGGCAAGAGGAGTATTTCCACCAAAAACCATAGAGCGTGCCTTGTTATCTGAAAGGATAGAGCTGATCTTACGGGCGGTTTCGGTACTTAAGACGCGCTCGTTTTTGATAGTGTGCTCCTTGATAAGCTTGTGGTCACGATCCTCAACACGGAGGATGCCAGAAGCTTTTTGGTAGAGGCCTTCCTGACTAAAGACGCTGTAGGCGTTGGCCATCTGATAGAGAGTGGCCTCACCGCTACCCAGTACAAGAGAGAGTCCGTAGCGTTCACGGTCACCAAGTGACACTAGACCCATTTTTTTGACTTGGGTGAGGGTGTTATCTATACCAGCGAGGTACTGAGTCTGGACAGCAGGAATGTTGAGAGAGTTCGAGAGTGCTTGACGCATCGAGATGAGACCATGGGTGCGGCCATCGTAGTTTTGTGGTTCGTACTCATTGCCTTGGCCATCGGGACCGAAGCTCATCGGAAGGTCATAGAGAAGTGTCTCTGGCTGGTAGCCTTTCTCAAAAGCAGTAGCGTAGACTAAGGGTTTAAAAGAAGAACCAGGTTGCCGTGGAGACATAGCCACATTGACCTTTCCATCGATGTCTTTGCTGAAGTAGTCTTTGGAGCCTACCATTGCCAAAATCTCACCCTTTTCGGCATCAAGAGCGATAAGGGCACTGTTACTTGCTCCCCAGGTAGCATTACGAGCAGCTCCGCTCTGAACTGCCTCTTCAGCCCTCTGTTGAGCTTCAATATCAAGAGTGGTATAGATATGCATACCATCATGCTCGAGAGCATCTCGGCCGTATTCTTGGTCAAGCTCTTCGAGGACGCTAAAGACAAAATGGGGAGCGATGATGGCTCGCTTGAGAGGAACGACATGCTGGAGAGCATTTTCACTAATAGCAGCACGAGCTTCGTCTTTGGTAATCCAGCCATTACGCAGGAGTTTCTCGATGATGAGCTGCTGGCGTTTGACGAGAGCATTGGTGTTGTTACCGTAAGGAGAGTAGAGGGTAGGGGCATTCGGAAGGGCAGCAAGTAAGGTAGACTCTCCAAGTGTCAGATCAGAGGCATTCTTGTTGAAAAAAGTCTCAGCAGCCGCTTGGACGCCATAGGCATTTGATCCATAGGGAACTTGGTTGAGGTAACGGTCAAGGATCTCTTCTTTAGAGAGGAAGAAGTCGAGCTTGATAGCGAGGAGAGCCTCGATGATTTTACGCTCGATGGTTTTCTCACGAGAGAGGACAACGCTTCTTGCAAGCTGCTGGGTAATGGTGGAAGCTCCTTGTTCGAAGCCACCATGCTCGATGTTGACTCGGAGGGCGCGAAAGATAGCACGTGGATCTATGCCATAGTGGTTGTAGAAATTCTCATCTTCAATGGCGATAGTGGCCAGGCGAAGAGAATTGGGGATTTCTTGGTGAGGGAGGGGTTTGCGGTTTTCTTCGCCATGGATCTGATAGAGGACGTGTTCACCGGTTCGGTCATAAAGAACGGATGTTTCCCCACGACTGACAGCGGTGAAGTCATTAATAGAGGGTACATAAAAAAGGAAAAAAGCTACAAAAAAAGTCCCTCCAGCTAAGAGGAGAAGTAGGGCAAACAGCCAGAAAAAATGACGAAAGCGCATAGAAAAGTGAGGTCTTTGAAATATCTTATACTACTGATTATATGAAGAAAAGTCAAGAGGGGAGGCTTTGTTTTTGGAGAACTTAAAAACACCCTCGTGAGGGTGTTTTTAAGGATTGCAGTGGGAGCTCTTTTACAAGAGTCCGACCTGACCAAAGAAGGTAAGGGTAAGGACTGGAAGAAGAGCGAGGAGGAATGAAAGACCGCTTTCATTGCTACGCTCTAATTCGAGCTGCGCCATAGCGCACTGGGGGCAGTCAGCATGAGCGCTGACCGTACTTGATGTTTCCATCGGTACTTCTTGCATATGTTTATATTTATTTTACCTTCACCCTGGAAAATCTCCTTAAAGAGACTTACTAGGAAGAAGGGGCGGATTAAAGTAGAGAAAAAAGAAAACGGGTGAACCGTTTAGCTGGTTCGCACCCGTTTTTATTACTCTATACATCTATTATACTCCTAAAAAAGGGAAAAGTCAACCCTAGTGAACGAATAGTGAACGTAAAGTTAACTTGACATATAGAGATGAAGGTATAGAATAGATATGTAAAGCTAACTTTACGTATGGTTATGGAAGAAATAATTCAAAACAAAGTCGGTCTCTTTCGTCAAGAAAAGAAAATGACACAAGAAGAGCTCGCTGGTTTGGTGGGGGTAACACGGCAGACTATCATCGCTCTTGAGAAGGGGAACTACACACCTTCTGTTTTGTTGGCCTTACGAATAGCGAGAGTTTTTCAGGTAGAAGTAGAGCAAATTTTTAGTATTCGTAATATCAAGTAACACTAACAGTATGAAAAATAACTTCATAGGTGAAAGTATTCTAGCTCTCGGTACTGTCATAGCCCTCCTCCTTCTCATTAATCCGGGCAACTGGTGGATGCCAGATATGTTCGTCATGACGATTACCTGTGTGGCGGCAATTCTTTTATTTCTGTTCGTAAGTTTTATTTTTCGGGAGAGTGTACATGATGAGCGAGAAGAACTCCATCGCTATATAGCGGCGCGACTGGGGTACCTCGGGGGAGTGACAGTGCTCATGATCATGATCGTCTGGCAGGAATTTACTCATGTGGACGATGAACGGCTGATGTATGTACTCGGGGTGATGCTTCTTATGAAGGTGGCTGGCTCTATCTATGCCAAAAAGAAGTACTAATTATTTCATTGAGAAAGGGGGTGAAAACTATGAATAACAGAATAGTGATCGGAATCGTAGTGGTAGCTGTTGTGCTGGGAGGAGTTTATATTCTTACCCGTCAAGGTAACAACAAGATGATGGAGAATAAGGCTCACCAGAATGACGCCGCCAGGATGGAGTCAAAAGATGATGCTATGCCTGCTGAAGATACTGTGATGAAAGATAAGGATAAGATGGTGGAGAAGGATGCTGCCATGATGGAGAGTGGGCAGTACATCAAGTATGATGACTCAAAGCTCGCTTTCGCTAAGACTGGCAAGGTAGTTTTATTCTTTAATGCCACATGGTGTCCCAACTGTAAGGCTATTGACGCTGATATCAAAGCCAATCTCTCCAATATCCCTAAGGATGTACTCATTATGAGTGTGGATTATGACACAGCCAAAGACTTGAAAACAAAGTATGGCGTCACCATGCAACATACCTTTGTTCAGGTAGATGCAGAGGGAAATAGTCTTGGAAAATGGATAGGAGGAGACACTCTGGAAGCTCTTTTGGAAAGAGTACGGTAAAAGAAGGTTCTGGTGAGGGCGGAGTGCACCCGCTCTTCCAGAAAATTTTTTAAATGATCATACACTATGAGTTTACTCGTTTTCTTTGCTTTTCTTTCTGGTCTCATCACGATATTCGCACCGTGTATCTGGCCTATTTTACCAATCGTGTTGTCAGCTGGTATTACTGGTGAGAAGCGTAAGCCGCTTGGATTGGTCACGGGCCTTTCGGTCAGTTTCATTTTTTTTACCTTGACGCTGTCTTCCTTAGTGAGGATTTTTACGTTTGATCCCGAGGTACTACGGTACGGAGCAGTACTGGTGATTGGCTTTCTTGGTTTGGTACTTCTTATTCCTTGGTTTGGTACGAGACTGGAAGGCTTGGTTAGTCGTTTCGGGAGTCTTGGGTCTCGTTTGACACGACGAGAGGGAGATGGGTTTGGGGCCGGACTTATCACCGGGACAGCACTTGGTCTTGTCTGGACACCTTGCGCCGGGCCAATCCTTGCTGCGGTGGCCACTCTTGCCGCCACG
This sequence comes from Candidatus Moraniibacteriota bacterium, assembly GCA_041910335.1. Classification (GTDB taxonomy): domain Bacteria; phylum Patescibacteriota; class Minisyncoccia; order Moranbacterales; family UBA1568; genus UBA1568. The sequence goes on along the minus strand of JAYRRF010000028.1, from coordinate 1,255 downwards.
CAGACGGTAGGCTTCGATGGGTTTGTGCTTATTACGGCGTATGTGGTTGGAGTCTCTATCCCACTTTATTTCTTGACTCTGGCTGGAGGGAAATGGCTCTCCGGAACGAGAAAATGGTCTCGCTATACCAGTATCATACAGCAGGTGTTTGGAGGGGTAATGATTCTTTCTGCATTGGCGATATTCACGGGTTATGATAAGAAGTTACAGGCGAGTGTCTTGGAGGCTTTTCCTCACTACGGAGATTTTCTCTATGTCTTCGAGCATCAAGCTGAAGAGGGTGGGCAGTTGGAACAAGTACGCAATGCGTCAGAGCAGTCTACGAAAGGCATCGCTGATACCAGCTCTTTCTTAGGAGGTCTGACGGAGAAGAAACTTGATAATCACGGGTTAGCTCCAGAAATAACTGGTATCACAGGGTGGCTCAATAGTGATGGAGAAAGTCTCCGTGATCTCAAGGGAAGAGTAGTGCTTATTGATTTCTGGACTTATAGCTGTATCAACTGCATCCGTACGCTGCCTTATGTAACCAGCTGGTACGACAAGTACAAGGATGATGGTTTGGTCGTGATCGGGGTGCATACACCGGAATTTGCCTTTGAGCATAAGATGGAAAACGTCGCAGAGGCTATCAAGCGTTACAATATTCACTACCCAGTTGCACAAGATAATAACTACGCTACTTGGCGGGCATACAATAATCACTATTGGCCGGCGCACTACCTCATAGATAGAGAGGGGAATGTGCGAGAAGTGCATTTCGGCGAAGGAGGGTATGAAGAAACGGAACAAGCTATCCGTACTCTTCTCAAAGAGAGAGGTGCAGATGTAGAAAGTAAAGATATTACAGAGGAAAGTCAGCAAGATGTATCGTCAACTTCTACACCAGAAACATACCTTGGTAGTGCGCGTGGGTCAGGACTGGCTTCACCAGAGAGAGTAAGAGGAGAGTGGCAGAGTTTTACTTTTCCACCAAATCTTCGCTCTGGTGAGTATGCTTTCAAAGGGAGCGCTCGTGTGCTCGGAGAAAAAGTATTGATGAAGCAAGGAACTGAACTCAAGCTTTCCTTTCAAGGGGAGAAGGTGTTTTTAGTGATGAGTCCAGAGGGAGCCTTGTCTCGTACGGCAAGTATTTTTCTTGATGAAAAGCCATTGAATGATGAGGTGAGTGGTAAAGATGTCCATAATGGTCAGGTCACTGTGGATCAGGATCGTCTGTACGAACTCATTGATTTTCATGGATCTCATCGGGAGG
>JAYRRF010000027.1:0-4840 GCA_041910335.1 Candidatus Moraniibacteriota bacterium | reverse complement strand
GGCTACAACACCTAAAAAAACCACAACTAAAAAAGTAGCTGCACCGAAGAAAGAAGCTGCTCCTAAAAAGACAGCCGCTAAGAAAGTAGTTACTCCTGTCAAAGAAAAGGTAGTTGCATCAGTACCAGCCAAAAAGGCTGCTGCCAAAGTAGCTGTACCAGCAGGTGACCGCTATTTCTACGCTGTTGGTCGTCGTAAGACCGCTGTAGCTCAAGTCCGTCTCTATCCAGCCAAGAAAGAGGGGGAAGTAGTACTAGCTGCTAATGGAGGAAAGACTATCTTTGAATATTTTGGTACAGAAGCTCTTGTAAGTAATGTATTAGCACCTCTTAAGACAACTGGATTGGAAGCCTCATGGAGTGTCTCTATCTTGGTACGTGGTGGCGGTAAACATGGCCAGTCTGATGCTGCTAAACTTGGTGTTGCTCGAGCACTCCTGAAGCATGACCCACTCCTCCGTTCTGTATTGAAGGCTGAGGGTTACCTCACTCGTGATGCTCGCTCAGTTGAACGTAAGAAGCCAGGATTGAAGAAAGCTCGTAAGAGTCCGCAATGGAGCAAGCGTTAAAAGTCTCTTCTCGATATTTCCTAAACCCGCCATGTGGCGGGTTTTTGCTTTGACAAAAATGACATGTATGGATAAGATGAGGTATCCTTTGAAAATAGGAGTAAGTCATGGGACGGACTGGAGGAAAGCCTCATATCAATAAGAAGAACCAGCGTCAGGCTGAGCTGCGTCAGCGACAAGAGGTCAACAGGGAAAAGCGCGGCGGACTGAGCCGGTCCCAGCTTCGAGAAGTGCAGCAGGGTAAGAAAAAAGGATGGTAGCGAAGATGATACAACGCGCCAATATTGACCCGCACCAGGCAGCGGAAGCGATGCAAGTACATCGCGACCGCCTGACCGAGCGTGCTCGACAGGGTGATTTTGATGCCTTTGCGGCACTTCACCAATCTCTTTCACGCGATCCCGTTGATCTCGGGATAGAGTGGGAGCGGTTCCAGCAGGAGAAACAGTAACCGAGAACAGTCGGGTGACAGAAAAAACTGGGAGAAGAATGGGCTTCTCCCATTTACCCCGTCACACAGAAGTGTGGACGGGGTTTTTGATTTTTATACTCCGAACCCAAAGAGAGTGGGAGCTTCAGGAAAATCGTAGGCAGCAAGACCATCTTTGCTTATCACATAAACACGGTCTTCCTCAAAGCGAGAGAAGAGTTGCAAAGGGGATTCTTTCAGAGTGAGAAAGTTGCCGATGTTACGATAGTCACGGTTATCGAGTTCCGCGTATTGAATTTGATTACCATTGGTATAGAAGATGTGCTCGTAGTCTTTAGTCCATTGGACTTGTGAGAGTTGTCCGGCGAGACGGAGGATTTGTTGGTGGGTACCCATCAAGCGAATTGGCTGCACTTCCCAATCACGAAGATACACGACAGAGATATCTGAGTCACTGTAGTAAAGAAGCTTCTTGCCATCATCTGAGAATTGGGTACCGCGAATACCGGTAGCAACTTTGCTCATTTCACCAGAATTTTCCTTATTATAGAGCCAAAAAGTGCCTGTCTTTGTCTCAAGGAGACTGATACGGCTATCATCATACATGACCACAAAGTATTCAGATTCTCCATTGATAGTGATAGGGGAAGTGGTGACCTGAAGACCTTTTTCAGCAAGATAATCAGAACTATCGAGTGGGAATTTCATAATGATACCGTTTGGTGTCAAAGTATACGCATTTCCAGAAGAGATATCATAAGAAACGACATTTGAGTACATCATCTGTGGTACCCAGTCGGTATTGCGAGTGTCTACTTGGTAAAGGGTTTGGTTGTCGAGATAGAGGAGGGTAGCACGTTCTCTTGGGTGCCAGCGAGTGAATTTACGATGCGGAGTATTGGCGTCAAATTGAGTGAGAAGGGTAGAGGAAGTTGTTTCTACATCGACGACGTAGTATTCGCGTTTGCCCGCGTGCTCAAGAGGGATGATGATCTTTTCTGATTCTGGTGACCACTCGATGCCATCAGACTGGATATCAAGAAGGTGAGCATCAGGAAGGGAGAATATCTGTTTGCCTACAGTAGCATCTGTATCGTAGGTACTCAAGGTCAACTCACCGTTTTGCTCTTTAGCAAGAGCGATGATGTTTTTCTTTGGTGCAGGAAAGGCACGAACAGCTCCCTCAGTATCAGTCATGAGGATAGGCTCAGGAGTGGCTTTGGTCAGGAGGACATTCCAAAACTCAGTAGACTTACCACTCTCGATGATGACCTTCTTCTGCCATGTTTGGTAGCCTGGTGCGCTAACCTCGACTTGGTATTCACCAGGAGTAAGACCAGCAATGTGAGAGGCCTTATTGAGGACACCAAGACGGTTATCTGGTACTTGCTCGCCGTCTATTTTGATGCTGATAGCATCAGGATTGGCATCGATAGTGAGAGAGCCGGTATAGACAAAAATCCCTCTGGTAGGGCTGAAACGGTAGCCGTAGGTGTAGAAAAGCACAAGAGTGACAGAGACGAAAAAGCCTAACACAAAGAGCCAAAATACAGTGGGACGATGGAGAGTCATATAATGAGTATTCTTTAAATTACCCCAATAATAGCGGAAAACAAAGGAAAAGTCACGTCTTCAGAATAAGGATTTTTGACAAACCGAAAGAGAGGCGACTAGACTAAGAGATATGGACTTTTTGACCTCAATTGCTAAAACCCTTGATATTGCCCCAAGCCTTGCCGGAGATCTTTCGCTGCTGCTTCTTTTTGTTGGGGTGAGTATTGGGCTCGGTTTCTTTCTTGGACGTTCACGACTCATCTCTATCTTGATAGATGTTTATATCGCGAGAGCTTTGCTTGGAGTGCTTCCAGGGAGTTGGCTTGCTTTTAGTCCGTTTGGAAGCGTGATTATCTTTATAGCACTTTTCATCATTCTCTTTTTCGTTGATCGAAGATTATTTGATCTACACCTTTCGAATGTGAGTACGGATTTTTTCTGGAGAATTCTTGTGACTGGAGTATTAGTGACAGGACTGCTGGTGAGTAGCGTGCTCTATTTCTTACCGAAGAAGCTTGCGCTTGGATTTATTTCTGCCTCCGTCTACGGGTACTTCGCGGGTTCTACGGCGCTTGCACTCTGGATGATACTGCCGCTTATCGGTCTACTCTTTATTAATCATCGATTGAAGTAGTAGAAGTTATTGTATAAAAAGCGAAGGGGCCGGGTTCCATGTGAGGATCCCGGCCCTTTGGCGTTGTCGGTAGTTGCCGACTAGTATTGGTCTTGGGTTTCGAAGAAGGCCCAGCTCGACAGAAAGCCAAGGACGAGCAGTCCGATCAGGCAAAGCGAGCTTGTATCCATGGACATAGGCTTCTCCACCTGACCAACCATTACGCATGCTCCAACGATGGAGAGGAGGGCGGTGTGAAGCCAGCTAGCCGATTGATAAGCGCCAGCGTGGCATTTGCAATGGAACCAGCCCCTTCAGCCATAACGGTAGCTCCCAGCTTCCTTGGCGGCCAAGCGAGCATCTTCCCAGAGGAAGAGGCTCACGATACCGCCCACCATCATGCAGAGGATGGGGTAGAACACGCTGTTGCGCTCGACTGCTTCCATGCCCCAGTAGATGAGGCGCGGCTCGAAGAAGGTGAGGATCCAGCCCACGAAGAGCCAGCCACCCATCACGCCGATGCCGACGAAAGCGTAGGCGAGCAGATAGCCGACGAATCCCCAGGGCGACTGCGATTGGCTGAAGAGGCCAAAAGCGGTCACCACGAACAGGAATCCCGCGATGTAGTTGCTGAGCTCCTGCAGCCAGCCATCGCTGAAGCTCAGCGACGAAAGAAGCAGGATCATGGCAGCGAAAAAGCAATAATTGATGCGAGACATCGGTAAGCTCCCTTCCAAAATAAATAGGTACTATATTTATAATTATACTCTTATTATGATATTTTGTCAATAGTTTAAAGACGAGTTTTATTGACGAGAAAAAAGGTGATTTTTGGTGTTTTTTTGCACCTCATCAAAATAGCTGTATTTTCCTTGACAGGTATTTAAAAAGCCTATATATTAGATAAACAGTCTAGAGCAATCCAGATTGTTTTGTTTTCAATAAGAACTTTAACAATTTCTACATAGCAATAATCACAATTTTTTGTGGTTAGTCCTAATCTCTGTTTTCTTCGGAAAACGGGAGTACAAATAGACGGAGATCCTCTTCTACGGTAGCCATAGGCTACCAATAACTGAGACGTCCTTTCGGGGGCGCTCTTCCATCGATAGTTTATGGAAGAGTATTCATCTCATTACTATATATTGAGAGTTTGATCCTGGCTCAGGATGAACGCTGGCGGTGTGGATAAGGCATGCAAGTCGAGTGGGTTTAGGCCCACGGCAAACGGGTTAGTACAAAATAGGAATCTGCCCTTGAGTCGTGAATAATCTGGAGAAATCCAGAATAATACACGATATTCTCTACGGAGGAAAGATTTATCGCTCAAGGAGGAGCCTGTTTCCTATCAGCTTGTTGGTGAGGTAATAGCTCACCAAGGCTATGACGGGTAGGGGGTGTGAGAGCATGGCCCCCAACATTGGAACTGAGACACTGTCCAAACACCTACGGGTGGCTGCAGTCGAGAATATTCCACAATGGACGAAAGTCTGATGGAGCGACACCGCGTGCGGGATGAAGGCCCTTGGGTCGTAAACCGCTTTTATTAGGGAGCAATTACGATGAGAGTACCTAATGAATAAGAGGTTACTAACTCTGTGCCAGCAGTAGCGGTAATACAGAGACCTCAAGCGTTATCCGGATTTATTGGGCGTAAAGCGTGTGTAGGCGGATT
>JAYRRF010000026.1:0-26900 GCA_041910335.1 Candidatus Moraniibacteriota bacterium | reverse complement strand
GAGTTTGATGAAGCTATCTTCACTGATCAGCTCAAGTCAGGACAAGTAGTAGATCATATCATTGAGACGAGCTATGGCTATCACATCATTAAGAAACTTGAAGAAAGGGGAGAGGGAGATGACAAAGAAGTCAAAGCCGCTCACATTCTTATCTTGAAGAAGTCAATAGAAAGTGATCCACTTTTGGCCTATCAGCCAACCGGTCTTTCTGGTAAAAACTTGAAGAATGCTTCAGTCACTTATCAGCAACAGGGTGTAGGGCAACCACAGATCAGCCTTCAGTTCGATGACGAGGGGACTAAGCTCTTCGCTGATATCACTAAGCGCAATATCGGTAAGCCAGTTGCAATATTCTTAGATAATGAGCTGTTGCAGGCACCGACCATCCAACAAGAGATTCCTAATGGTCAAGCTGTCATCACTGGCAACTACACCATTATGGAGGCTAATGCTCAGGTAAAGCGTTTGAATGAAGGCGCATTGCCAGTTCCTATCACTTTGGTGGGGCAACAGAGTGTCGATGCTTCGCTTGGTAAGGTAGCTCTCGAACAGAGCTTGAAAGCTGGTTTCATCGGATTGCTCGCGGTAGCTATCTTTATGATTCTTTTCTATCGCTTCCTCGGCGTCATTGCTGTTTTTGCACTCCTGCTCTATACAGCAATGCTTCTCGCACTCTTCAAGCTTTCTGTACTTACACCATTTCCAATTACGGTCACTCTCTCTGGTATTGCTGGCTTTATCCTCTCTATCGGTATTGCGGTAGATGCGAATGTGCTTATTTTTGAGCGTACACGTGAAGAGCTTTCTTATGGTAAAGGAGCTATCAAGTCTATCAAAGAAGGATTTCGTCGAGCCTGGCCGAGTATTCGTGATGGTCACGTGTCTACGCTGTTAACTACGTTTATTCTTATCGGTCTTGGGACTGGCTTCGTGAAAGGTTTTGCCGTTATTCTTGCTCTTGGCGTTCTTCTTTCGCTTTTTACTGCTGTAGTATTAGTTCGTATCACGACTACTTTCTTCATCAGTGATTGGATGGAACGTCACCCATGGATACTGGTCACACCGAAGAAGCCTATCGAATAACCTCAATTGACACTGACTATGATCAACATCATTCAAAAACGAAAGTACGCTTACGCTTTTTCTCTTATCACGACAGCAGTGAGTTTGTGGGCACTCATGATGTGGGGACTCAACTTCGGTATTGATTTCAAGGGAGGAACTTTGATGGAAGTACGTTTCACAGCTGAGACTGTGCCAACATCAATGGAGGTGCAAGATGCTTTGAAGCCATTAGATCTCAAGAGTCTCACAGTACAGCCGACTGAGAATAAGGGAATGATTCTTCGTTACCTCGCCTCTGATGATGAGGCTAACAGTAAAGTATTGAAGACGCTTGGTACTTTCGATAAAGATGTTACATCAGTCCGTACAGATTTCGTGGGAGGGTCTATCTCCAACCAGATTACCAAGAACGCTCTTTCTGGGACGTTGATGTCTATCATTGCCATCGCACTCTTCATCGCTTACGCTTTCCGTGGAGTGAGTGGGAAGATTACTTCTTTCGAGTACGGTATTGGTGCGGTCATCGCTTTGGCTCATGACATTCTGATCACCATAGGAGTCTTCGCTTTTCTTGGGCACTACTACGGAGTCGAAGTAGGAGTACCATTCATCGCAGCTCTTCTCACCATCCTTGGATACTCAGTCAATGATACTATCGTGGTCTACGATCGTATCCGTGAAAATCTGACCCGCTCATCTCAGAAAGAAGACTTTGAGGATGTGGTCAATCGTTCGCTCAATGAAACACTTGGTCGTTCTATCAATACTTCACTCACGGTCATCATCACCCTGATTGCTATCGTGCTTTTTGGTGGAGAAAGTATCAAGTACTTTGGTGTAGCGCTTCTTACGGGTGTTGCTTTTGGAACATACTCATCTATCTACGTGTCATCAGCTCTTCTTGTTACGCGTTATAGGATGAAACAGGCAGGAGAGAAAAATAAGTAAAGTTGTAAGTGAAATATTATATGTGGAACCCTTTTGGTAAAAACGATAAAGATAAAGACGAACTCGAAAAAGAATTCGAAGACTTTGCGCGTGCATCAGGCAAGGATGTGAATGATATGGGCATGATGGAGAAGTTTGCTATGAAGCGTCTTGCCAAGATGTCACCAGCTGAGCGTGAGAAGCTCATGAAAAAAGCGATGACCCCGAAGAACATTGAAAAGCACAAAGGTGAAATTCTTCAATCACTTGAAGCTATGCGTAAAGCGAAGCAGATATCAGATGATCAGTATCGTTTAGCCAAGAAACGTTTCGGCTTAAATTAAGGCATTCTTTATAAAATTTAATATTTTTCGATGATGCTTGTTCGCTCCAGCGGCTCACAGCGTTCCACCTTTTGTCAAAAACTTTTCTTAGGAAAAGACCAATCTTTTTGCCAAAAAAAGCCATCTCAAAACATTAAATTTCATTTGTCCCACATAACTCTTTAAGAACACCTCCCGCTTTATACTTACTTCTAAATCCTCTATACTGAATACATGATAAACACAGACCCGCAAAAAATTGATGAACTTCTCACTCGTGGTGTAGCCGAAGTGATTGATCGCGAACATCTTCGGGAGCGACTTCTTTCTGGTGAAAAACTTCGTATCAAGCTCGGCATTGATCCGACCAGTCCTAATCTTCACATTGGACGAGCTGTACTGCTTCTCAAGCTCCGTGATTTTCAAGAACTTGGTCATCAAATCGTTCTTATCCTTGGTACATTCACGGGTATTATCGGTGATACTAGTGATAAAGAGGCGGAACGTCCGATGATTGAGGAGGAAACTCTGAAAAAAAACATGGAAACCTACGCAGCTCAAGCAGGGATGCTTTTGGATATGGGTGCGGTAGAGCTCCGAGAAAATGGTGAGTGGCTTTCGAAGTTGGGCTTTGCTGAGATTGGCAAACAGGCCGATAGTTTTTCTATTGCTGAGATGATAGCCAGAGAGAACATCAAGAAGCGTCTTGATACAGGTAAGCGAGTCTCTCTTCGAGAGCTTCTTTATCCGCTGATGCAGGGATATGACTCAGTAGCGATAGAAGCGGATGTGGAGCTTGGTGGGACTGACCAGCGCTTCAATCTACTGGCTGGCCGTCACTTACAACCAATGTATCAGCAGAAGCCTCAGGATATCTTAATGGCTAATCTTATCTTAGGTACAGATGGTCGCAAGATGAGTAGTAGCTGGGGAAATACTATCAATCTGACTGATGCACCGAATGATATGTTTGGGAAGTCTATGAGTGTCCCAGATGAGCTTATTATCGAATACCTCGTCCACTGTACTCGCGTACCGATGGAAGAAGTAAAGTCATGGGAAGAAAAATTAAAGTCAGGGGAGAATCCACGCGATGCGAAGGTCTTCCTCGCGCAGTCTCTTGTCGAGCTCTACCATGGTAAAGATGAGGCAGAGAAAGCGGTAGAGTATTTCGTGAAGACTTTTTCAAAAGGTGAGATACCTGAAGATGTACGAGAAGTTTCCGTCAAAGAAGGTCTTGGTATCGTCGAGTTTCTGGTGACTGAAGAACTAGCTACCAGTAATAGCGATGCTCGGCGTAAGATAGAGCAGGGCGGAGTAAGTCTTGATGGACAAAAAATCACTGATTCGAACTTTAGTTTTCTGATAGATCATACAGGAAAAATTCTTAAAGTTGGAAAAAAGGATTTCGTGAAGATTATCTTCTAAGTCTTGACGAGTCCAATCGGGTATAGTACAATTTTCTGTCGGTAATATTCCGACTTTTTGTGAAAGGAAATCCGAAACATGGCTAATCATGATGGCCAGACAGTGACTATCCAGCTCACGCTTCCGATGTCATCGAAGAAGCGACTGGATGCCCTTGAGAAAGCAATTGAAGGTGATGCTCGAGAAGTCGTGTCGCAAGCCCTACGCCTTTTCGAGAGCGCTGTCGCGCTTGATGACAAGCACCCCGATAACTCGATCTGGCTTGCTGTCGTCGAAGGTGACGGCAAAACTCTCGAGTTTGGATCCATCATCCATCGCGAGCGTGTTTTCAATTCCTGAGGTATGCTAACGCATCGAACCCACCAGGGCGGAAGATTCTGCTTCGGTGGGTCTTCTGTTTTTTATCAAGATTTGGTAAAAAGGATTTTCTAAAATAGCCTCCTAGGCTTGACTATAAAGCCTTTTTATACTAAGCTACCCTCGCTTTTAACAATAGGGAGTGCGCGCTGTGAGGCAGATGCGATCACCATTCATATCAGTCGAGACCCCAGATGAAGTCTCCTGGCTTCTTCGGGCCTTGGGGGCTTGCCTTGAGCAAGACATTATCGCCTTGGGGCAGTTTCAGACAGCTCTGATGAAGCTCCAGCCACTGTATCGAGCTACCCCCAACCTTGTTTGGGAGCGGGAGTTTAATGTTACTCCTGAAGAGTTCGTGCTGTGGCACAATGGAAAATGGCCGGATTTCGTCAAAGATGCAAAATGCGCGGAGTCAAGACGTCAAGCTCGTTTACTTGATCAGCGTATCATGCGAGAGCGGCTGTATCTTATGGTTCAGATGCTCAAAGCTGATTTTGATCTTCATGCAGAAGAAGGTTGAGGTGAGAAGATGAAAGAAATATCAGCAGAAGAGTTATATCGTTCGGTAATGCAAGCTTTGGATTGCGCCAATGTGAACGATGAATTCCTTGCCATTCTCGAAAAGATCAACGAGGTCTTTCCTGATGATAGTGATGACATTGAAAACAGAAGCTATGTTTTATTGACCGTACCGAAAGCGTCTTGGGATAGGTGGCGAAATGATGGCATCTTGCCTCATCCACTGATGCAAAAGGCGCTGCTGCAGGGCTTTGCACAGAAGCTCTACGGTCGATTGAAGGATAAGGTCCCGTCACCCTCGTGGATCAACTGATGGAAAGGGGAGTATCAACATTTAAGACAAACTCACCAAAGCGGAACTCGCTTCTGGTGAGTTCTTGCTTTTTGGGATGTTGTAGGATAATTTGGCAAAAAGGCTTTAGATAGGCTAGTATAGAGATATTAGAGAAATATCATAATGTCATGAAAAAAGCCGAGATAGAGAGTATTGAAAAAAGCGCTTTAGAGACAATTCTTCTTATCAAAGACCAGGACACACTTGGTCGTTGGGAGACTCAGTTCCTTGGCCGCAAGAGTGAGCTATCAGAGCTGTTGAAAGGTCTCAAGAATCTATCTCCAGAAGAGAAGCGTAAGCTTGGACCTGTTCTTCAGACTCTCCGGGCTAAGCTCCAGAAATTCCATGACGAGAAGAAAGTCGAGCTGGAGAACAGTGCGCGTGACTGGGAGAGTGAACGCGTGGACGTGACCGCACCTGGCCCCACTACTCCTGTCGGTCATTTACATCCGATTACCACCCTCGAGCATGAAGTAGTCTCTATCTTTGATCGACTTGGATTCAGTGTGGCTGAGGGTCCTGAAGTAGAGACCGAGTTTTATAATTTTGATGCGCTTAATTTTCCCAAAGATCATCCAGCACGTGATATGCAGGATACCTTCTGGGTTGTCGGTGGTGGCGCTGTTGTGAAAAAGGGGAATAGTAAAGAGCGTGAACGCCTTCTGATGCGCACCCACACTTCTCCAAATCAGGTACGCTTCATGGAGAAGAATAAGCCACCGTTCCGAGTGATTGTTCCAGGGAGAGTGTTTCGTAATGAAGCAACCGATGCTTCACATGAGCATACCTTTCATCAGTTCGAGTGTTTGATGCTGGATGAACCAGGTAAAGTCAGCGTGGCTACTTTTAAATATGTAGCCGAGACATTCTTCGAGCATTTTTTTGGCAAGAAGGTGACCATTCGCTTACGTCCAAGCTTCTTTCCTTTTACCGAACCATCGTTTGAGTTCGATATTAGCTGTGTACTCTGTGATAGTGCGGGATGTTCCACGTGTAAGCAGACGGGCTGGCTTGAGATTGGTGGTGCGGGCATGGTGCACCAGAATGTCTTGGTAGCAGCTGGATATCCGAAAGGTAAGTATCAGGGCTTTGCTTGGGGCTTTGGTCTGACGCGTCTAGCTATGATGAAGTACAAGATTACTGATATAAGGCAATTCATGGCTGGTGACCTCCGTTTCATCCGCCAATTCTAATGCATTCATACTTACTCCTGTCTCTTTAATACTTATCCCTCTGTCCTCACTATGAAATATTCCTATAACTGGCTCAAAGAACTTTCCGGAACCAAAAAATCACCAGATCAACTGGCGAAACTTTTGATGATGCATGCCTTTGAGGTAGAGGAAGTCGTGAAGTATGCGCACGGTCTTGATGGTGTAGTAGTGGGGAAGGTAGAAAGTTTGGAGACTCATCCAAACGCTGATCGCTTACGAGTGGCACAAGTGCGTGTCAGTAAGAACCAGGTGCAACAGATTGTCTGTGGGGCACCGAATATTGAAGCAGGACAGCTCGTAGCTGTGATTCTTCCAGGGGGAACTTTGCCAGGGGGAGTGGAGATCAGTGAAGTAAAGCTTCGAGGAATTCTCTCTCAGGGAATGGTCTGTTCTCCGCGAGAGCTTGGTCTGGGGGAGAGTCATGAAGGTATTCTGGTCTTACCAGAGGACGCACCAGTCGGAGCATACTTCGCTAAGCACTATGGTCTTGATGACACTATTCTGGATATTAAGATTCTACCGGACCGAGGCGGAGACGCTCTGTCGCATGAAGGGATGGCACGGGAAATTGCTGCCCTTGATGGTTATGCGCCACGCTTTACTGAGAATGAACGCAAGCGTTTAAGGATTCCAGCCTACAATCGAGCACCGAAAGTGACTATCCAAGACAAGAAAGCGAGCTCACGTTATAGCGGGGTGCTCATAAGAGGGGTAGTAGTGAAGGAGTCGCCACTGTGGCTCCAGACCAAGCTCATCGTACTCGGTATAAAACCGAAAAACACAATAGTAGACGTGACTAACTATCTCATGCTTCTTTCGGGTCAACCGATTCATGCTTTCGATGCGGATAAGATTGAGGGTGGGGTTGTCGTCCGTCGAGCGAAGAAAGGGGAGAAGCTTCGACTTTTGAGTGGAGAGAGTATCAAGCTCCAGGTAAGTGACATTGTCATTGCTGATAGCAAGAAAGTGCTGGCTTTGGCGGGAGTGATGGGAGGAGCGAGTTCAGCAGTGACCGAAAAGACGACAAATATCTTTGTTGAAGTGGCAGTCTTTGACAGTAGTAGCATTCGTAAGACTAAACAGACTCATAATCTCCCAACAGATGCAAGCTATCGTTTCGAGCGAGGAGTGTCTCTAGAGCTGGCATCAGAAGTATTGCCAACGGTAGTCAGCCTATACACAGAGTATGCAGAAGGCAAGCTCTTTGGTATGCGTGATGTTCGTCTCGCTAAACCCAAGGCTCACAAAATTATCCTTCCTACCGAGCTTGTCGAGGACGTTTTGGGTGTACGTGTGCCATTGTTCGAAATCGTCCGCCTCCTTGCTCTCTTGGGACTAAAGGTACGCAAAAAGACTGACAAAGACATGCTTGAAGTTACTATCCCAGAAAGACGACCTGATCTTCGTGATGCTTGGAATCTTATTGAAGAAATTGGTCGTATGCGCGGCTATGACAAGATTGCTTCAGAGGCACCGTCATTGCCACTTGGCTTCAAGGAGGTGAAAAGTACTCGTTCATTGGAGTTCACAGCCAAAGAGCACGCTGCGTTATTGGGGTTTGATGAAATCATGACGTACTCTTTTTATAGTACGAAAGATATAGAAGCCAGCGGTCTTGATATTCATACTCACGCCATGCTCGAGAGTCCACTTTCTCCGGAATACACACACCTTCGTCAGTCACTTATTCCACTCTTCTTACGTAAAGCCAAAGAGAATCTCCGTCACTTTGAAAATTTTGCTTTCTTTGAGATAGGAAGTGTTTTCCTCTTGCCTAACAAAAAGATGCTCTCAGAATGGAAAGAGATAGCCTTTTTAGAAGTTACCAAGCCAAAATCAAAGACAGCTGTAGTTCTTGATCTTAAAGAAAAAGTTGTCAGTTATCTCCAATCACTCGGCATCGAAGATATTGCCGTTGAACCAGGACAGGCTGAAGGTGATACTTTCTTTCATCCGACACGAGCTGCTCTCATTAAGCTCTCCGGGGTAGTTGTAGGGAGCCTTGGTGAGATACATCCAGTTCGTGCTAAGAGTTTTGGTCTACCAGAAGGGAGAGTAGCGGTAGCCACTCTGCGTATGGCCGATATAGAGCACGCCAAGAAAAAAGAGATAGTCTATGAGGCACCGATGCGTTTCCCATATGCCACGCGTGATATCACGCTGTGGTTCCCGAAGAGTGTGAATACACTAGAAGCACGAAGGGTCATCAAGGATGGTGGAGGAGAACTGCTTAAGGCGAGTGAACTCTTTGACACCTTTGAGAAGGATGGTGAGCGCAGTTACTCATTCCATCTTTCCTTCGGTGCACCAGACAGAACACTAACGACTGAAGAAATGGATGTTTCTTTCGATACTATTGTGACTCTTGCCAAAGAACGACATGAGGGTTACATCCGTCACTAAGCTTCTCACATGAAAATTGCATTAGTACATGACTATTTGGTGCAGTATGGAGGGGCTGAGCGAGTGCTCGAGGCTTTTCAGGAGCTCTATCCGTATGCGCCTATCTATACCCTGATCTATGATCAGGATTCTATGCACGGGCATTTCAAGGAGAGTCGTATTTATACTTCCTTTCTTCAGAAGATGCCTTTTTCTAAGAAGCGTCATCGGCTCTTCCCACCACTTATGCCAGTAGCGATTGAGAGTTTTGACTTCTCTCAATATGATGTGGTTCTTTCGGATTCTTCGAGTTTTGCCAAGGGTGTTATCACTCGACCAGAAACTCTCCATGTGTGTTATATGCACACTCCGATGCGTTATGCCTGGGATGATTGTCAGAAGTACACGGAAGATTTTGGGTTACCAGGCTTCATTAAAAAGCTTGTACCGCTTTTCATGAGTCCTATTCGTCTGTGGGATCGTATCAGTGCAGAGCGTGTCGATGTCTTTATCTCCAACTCACGTTTTGTCGCAGAGCGCATCAAGAAGTATTATGGGAAAGATTCGACTGTTATCCATCCACCAGTCAATGTCCCCCAGTTTTATCAGAGTACTACTCAGGGGGATTATTTTTTGATGGTTGGGAGGCTCATTGCCTACAAACGACATGACATTGCTATCCAGGCCTTCAATGAACTCAAGTTACCGCTCAAAATTATCGGCCGTGGCCCAGAGCTGGAACGTCTCAAAAAAATAGCTGGTCCGACTATTGAGTTTCTGGGACGAGTAGAGGAGAGTGATCTCCCGAAGTACTATGCTGAATGTCAGGCTTTTGTTTTTCCGCAGGAGGAGGATTTCGGTATTGTAGCTATTGAGGCAATAGCCTCAGGGAGACCCTTGATTGCCTATCGAGGAGGAGATATCGTTGAGCATATGGAAGAGGGTACGATGGGGGAATATTTCGATGAACAGACCAAAGAATCCCTTGTAGAAGCTGTGAAACGCTTTCAGGCACATACCTATGATGGATCAGCTATCCGTGCCAAGGCCACTCCTTTTGACAAAGAGCGATTCAAGGCTACAATAAAAGACTACATCGAAAAAGTAGTAGCGGAGCACCAATCAACCATGAAAAAAAGATAGTATGGAACTACGAGATTTTTTGAATATTTTTTATAAAGCACGTCTTCTCTATCTCGGTATCATCGGAGCTTTTCTCTTGCTCGGCGCTCTTTTCCTCGCGTACCAACCCAAGGAATACCAGTCAAGCCTGCTTATCACTATCGGGAGGACAGAGGGAGTGACAGCTTCTGAGTATAGCTATGATGGTTTTTATCGCTTACAAGCTGATGAGCGATTTGCAGACACATTGGTCAAATTGCTTGGAACAAGTCGAGTAGCAGAGGATATTTTTGCTGATGCCAAACTTCCTGGAAGTGGTAAGGATAAGTACTTCAGTGCCAAGCGACTTTCTTCACAGGTAGTCGAGGTGACTTATCGAAGTACAGACAAGCAAGTACTTACCAGTCTCGGGGAGAGCATACCAAGAGTGTTGACACGCTACACGGATGAGCTCAATAGAGAAGCTATCCCGAATGAGAACTGGTTTCGTATCGTTGCTGCTCTACCAGTTATTGAAGACGCTCGGGTAGCAGCAAGTATTGTTTTGGGAGTCGCACTTTTCTTTGGAGTGTTCGTTGGGTTTGGAGTTATTCTTTTTAGGTATTATTTAGGCAAATCGTAAAAGCATGCGCATCGGGATTGATATTCGGTGTCTGGCGGAGGGACGGCGCACAGGAGTAGAAGAATATACATTAGGACTCTTGAAAGAGTTGTTTCATAGTGGCGGAGAGCATCAGTACGTTCTCTTTTTTAATTCATGGAAAAAACCACCACAACTCATTCGAGCCTTAGCTCATCATGAGAATGTCACGATGAAGACATATCGTTTGCCGAACAAGCTTCTCAACTTCTGTCTCTGGTATTTACGTTTCCCTACCCTTGATCGGCTGATGGGGGGAGTGGATGTGGTTTTTATGCCTAACCAGAACTTCGTTGGTGTCTCTCGTGGAGTACCACTGGTTGTTACTGCTCACGACCTCTCTTTTGTGCTTTTCCCTGAGACATTCTCTTGGAAACAGCGTCTCTGGCATTATCTTGTAGACTTTCGTGGGCTGACCAAAAGAGCAACCAAAGTAGTGGCTGTATCTGAGTCCACTAAAGCTGACATCGTCAACTACTATAAGACACCAGCTGATAAGGTAGAGGTCATCCCAAGCGGGTATGACACACGTTCTCGAGTGATTGATCGCAATAGCGAAGAGCTCTTTATTGTTCAAAAAAAATACCAGTTGCCGTATAAGTACATTCTTTCCTTTGCCACTTTTGAACCACGGAAAAATCTTCTTTCAGTCATTGAGGCCTATGAGGCTTTTGTGGCACGTAACCCGCAGTCTCTGCACCATCTTGTCTTGGCAGGGAGTCCCGGGTGGGAAAAGAGAGAGCTGTACCAGCGTATTCGGAATTCAGCTGTCAAAGAGAGAATTCATTTAATCGGTTTTGTAGAAGAACTTGATAAGCCCGCCGTTTATAATCTCGCTTCCGTATTTGTCTACCCGTCTTTGTATGAGGGATTTGGTTTCCCACCTTTGGAAGCTATGGCCTGTGGGGTACCAGTGGTGGTATCGCATAGTTCATCATTGCCAGAGCTCGTAGGAGATGCTGGGATTCTCATTGATCCGTATCGACCGAGCGAGATACTTGATGCTTTTGAGGCGTTACTCGGTAAAGATACAGAATTACCGACTCTGCTTTCCAAGAGGGGCCAAGAACGAAGTGTAAGATATTCATGGGCTCAAACGTCTCAGAAGTTGAAAGCTCTTTTCGAGAGTCTGTAGAAGTTTCTATAGGAGGTCGTTGTGGATAACTTCTTACAAGACCCTACAAGAAGAGGTATAATTAAATTGTACAGTTGTAATTCAAAAAGTATGCCAAAAACAAAAAAGAAACCAGTTAGTTTTATGACAGCACTCTTGATAGCGGTTGCGTCATTTTCAGGCTTTGTCGTAGCCTTGGGAGTTACTTCTTCAGGAAGTCACATGTTTGCCGCTGTGACACAAGCCAAAGATGGTGAAGACGATGGTGGA
Organism: Candidatus Moraniibacteriota bacterium; assembly: GCA_041910335.1. Taxonomy (GTDB): domain Bacteria; phylum Patescibacteriota; class Minisyncoccia; order Moranbacterales; family UBA1568; genus UBA1568. The sequence goes on along the minus strand of JAYRRF010000026.1, from coordinate 15,205 downwards.
GACCATGAGGATGAAGACAAAGATGAAGATAAAAATGATGATAATGGCGGTGACAACAACGAGTCAAAAGCCGAGAAAGAAGCAACCAAAAAAGCCAAAGAAGCAGCAAAACAGAAGGCTGAGTGGCAGCGAGAGCAACTCAAGAGAAAAACTGAAGCACTTCGACGGAGCGAAAATCGTTCTGCAGAAATTCGTCATAAGGAAAATGAGGTAGACGACGATAACGGGACAGATGACTCAGCAGAGAACGAGAATGAGGCAGAGGGAGCTGATGATAACATCAAGCACCGAAGTGACGTCTTCGAGCATATGTCCAAGGCAGTAATTGAAGCTGAGGAGCGTATAGCACGTGCCCAGGCAGATGGTATCGATACTACCAAAGCATTGGCTACACTGGCTGCTGCTAAGGAAAGACTCGCTGCTTTTGAGCAGTCTACAGCACCACTCTCTCAGGATGACTTAAAGAAGAATGAGCAAGAAGTTCGTAAGTTGGCATACTTCGCGAAGCACAAGGATATCAAAGAGGCTTCAGAGATAGCAAAAGATACTGACAAAATAGGGAAGCGTATTCTCCAGACAAAGGGTAAGATAGCTCTCTATCAGTCACTCGGTGGTGATGGAGCTACTTTTACAGCCTCGTTGACTACTCTTGAGGGCGAGTTGGCTAGCTTGAAGGACAGCCTTGCCAAAGGCGGGCAGGATCAGATAAATGCTATTGCTCAGCTTGATCCACTAGAGCGAAAAGTCAAGCGCTTGAAGAGTAGTGTAGAACAGGCTATCTATGCGCTTGGCGGTACTGATGAGCGCTATGATGATGATTATGAGAATGAGATAGAGGATGTCCATGAGCATCTCAATGATGTCGCTGAAATTGAGGGAGATGAAATTGGTGATCAGATTCGCTCTATCGCTGATGCTCAGAAGAGCTCTGTAGACAAGGTGCAGAAGCCGGTAGAGGCCTTGGACAAGCGCAGCCGAGTTCTGCAGCTCTTAATCGGTACTGATAAAGGGGAAGTAAGTAAGCTCGAGACCGAAGTTAATGCTAACAAGGCTCGTATCGAGGTATTAACCCAAGCAGCTGCCAAGATAGAAGATCCAGAAGTGAAACAGATTCTCTTAGATCAGATCACGAGTCTGCAGAGCGAAAATTCCAAACTCGAGACCTTCGTCGCAGGACAAAAAGACCGCCTCAGCGCCTTCGGTTGGTTGTTCAATCTCTTTCAGTAGAAAGAGAACTGAAAGGGAATAGAGAGGAGGTATTGAAAACAGGCTTTTACAAAGGCCTGTTTTTGTATTTAAGGAGACAGAGGCTTACTATTGACTTTTGTATAAAAAAGGTGTATAATAGTAAGTTACGGTAAACATTCCGTAATACAGAACTTTCACATTAGAGGAGAATTCGCATGACCTATTCGCTTCACAGTTTCGTGGCGAAGGTCACGGTTCTCAAGCAAGATATCGGGGAGGTATGGAATGCCTACCTGGATATCGAGGAGGAAGACACTACCAAGGAAAAGGTGGAAAAGGTAGAGGACGTTGTTTCAGCATCGCTCTCATATTTCATCCACGACTATTGGATGGCCATCGCCTTTGCGGCGCTGGTGGTGAGCATGAATGCTCTCCACTTTGCTATCTGGCAGATTTTTCTTGCGGGGTGGGCATATGACATCATCTGTGCCATGTACTTCATCATCCTGGATCACCGCACCGGCATCGATCTGACCCTGGGCTCCAACACAAGGCGTTCCCTCGATGTGCTCAAGACGAAGAGTTGTGCCGCGTGGCTCTTGGTTGTTTCAGGAATTCTCTCCAAGGCTTCGGTCTGGGATGGTCCTGAAAGGGTGGTGATGATTTTCCGCAAGGAAATCGATACCTGGTGGCGAGTTGGTGTGACCGTGGCGTTGCTAGCTGCCCTTCAAGCGGCCTTCTGGCAAGCGCTCTGGACGTGGGGCTATGAGACGGTAGATGGGGATACGGATCCTCTCTACATGATCATTGCTATCGCTGTCTGGTATATCCTAGCGGTCAAGCGCTACTTCAGTCGTACCGGCTGGGGAGACACTTCCTCGGACTAACTAAGTGAAAGGGCGCGCTAATTGGAACACCAAACGGCGCGCTTTTTCTTTTTTTCTGTATAAATATAGAGTATACTGGTATCAAGAAGTTTTTATGCGAAATTACTCTAAAATTCTTACTCTTAGTCTCGGAATTTTTTTTCTTATTGCAGCTAGCTTTAGCTATTATAGATTTTATATTGAGCGAGATTATATACTTTATGGGCATACGGAGTGCGATCCAAGTCAGGACAGATGCTTTGTTTATGAGTGTGATCCTGAAATAGAGGAATGTACCGGTAATACAGAAGAAGATATTGAGTATTACGCATTGATTGAAAAAAATGCTTCTCGGGTATCTGTTTGTAATCCGAGTATTCAAGAATGTGAAGCTTTGAAGTGTGCTTTAGGAGAAACAGACTGTAAAGTATCTTTCTGTGATGAAACATTGGCAGAAAAAGAAAAAGTATCCTGTAGTGACCCAGAAGATTTTCAAGAAGAGAGTTCAAATGAAGATAGCGAAGAAACCGAAGAAGTTAGTGAACCAGATACAGTAGAAGGTGACCAGCCCGAACAAGAAGAAGGTCTCCAAAATACTGAGAAAGCTACTGACGTACCAGCTCTCCCTTAAAAGTAAGTATCCAGATAATGAGTATTGACAAAAATTAAAAAAAGTAGTATTATACTAAGTTATTCTTCAATATTTTCTAGGTAACCTCTGACTATGCGTATACTACTTGTTTCTGATGATTTTTCGGCAGCAGATTTACTCTATCGTCTCAAAAAAGAAGGTCATCAAGTAATGGCTTATATCAAGGATCCTGATGCTGCTCGTGCTTACAGTGGTATCGTGACGAAGGTGAAGACCTGGCGTAAGTATCTTTCATGGGTGGGTAAAGACGGTTTGATCGTATTTGACGGGACTGGTTATGGGAAAACACAGGATACCCTTCGCAAACAAGGGTATAGTGTAGTGGGGGGCTGTGAGGCAGGGGATCGTTGCGAGGATGATCGAACTCATGGGCAGGAAGTTTTCTGGATTTGTGGTATGAATATGATTCCTTGTCGAGATTTCTCTTCTCTTGATGAGGCTATTCGTTTTGTTAAGAAAAATCCAAAAGCCTGGGTCATTAAACAAAATGGACATGCTTCTAAAATATTCAATTATGTAGGGCAGCTTGAAGATGGTAGCGATGTGATCAGCGTGCTTGAGAGTTACCGTAAAAATGCTCACAAAAAAGATTTGAAGAAAATACAGCTTCAAGAGCGTATTTATGGAGTAGAGATTGGTATTGGTCGATATTTCAATGGTAATGATTGGGTAGGGCCTATAGAAATGAATGTGGAACATAAGAGTCTGAGCAATGGTGACTTGGGTCCTAAGACCTATGAAATGGGTACTCTCATGTGGTTTGATAACGATGAAAACAATCATTTGTACCAAGAAACGCTCGCAAAGATGAAAAGTTATCTCCAGAGTATTGATTTTCGTGGGGATATTGATATCAATTGTATAGTGAATGAGAAAGGCGTCTATCCTCTGGAGATCACAGCTCGTTTTGGTTTCCCAGCTTTACAACTACAGCAAGCGTTATCGCCCGAAGTGAAGTGGGGTGAATTTCTCAAGGCAGTGGCTGATGGTAAGCAGTATGACTTCAAGTTTAAGAAGGGTGAGTATGGAATTATCGCTTTGGTAGCACTGCCTCCTTTTCCGTATGCAGACACCTTGAGAATTAAAAAGCCAGTCAATGTTGATATATTCTTTGATAAGAATATGACACATGATCATCTTCACCACATTCATCTTGAGGAGGTCTCACGTCGTCGTAATGGCGGATTCTTTGTCTCAGGTGTGAGCGGCTTTGCACTCCATGTTTCTGGTCGGGGCACTACTATAGCCAAGGCTCGTGAGCATGCCTACAGTATTATCCGTAAGGTGACCCTCCCAAAGATGTTTTACCGTACGGATATAGGGCTCAAGTTTGAGAAGGAAGATCGAATGAAGCTCAAGAAGTGGGGATATATGAAATAATATAAAGCTCTGGACCTGGTTCCAGAGCTTTTAGTTTTAGGGTACACTGAAGGTAAATGATTTTTATATAAACCTATGCTTAACCTTCAAATAAGGACCGTACCAGATAAAGATCAGCGCTACAATACTGTGGGCGATTACTATGTCGACGAGACTGGTAAAAAGGTGTTTGTGGTCTCTGATATGCATGATTGGCGTTATGAGCTTTTGACAGCCGTGCATGAACTTGTGGAAAGTTCTCTTTGTAGACAAAGGGGTATATCTGATGAGTTGATAGATGCTTTTGATATCGCATATCAAGCTACCAGAGCTGATGGAGACGTGTCAGAGCCAGGTGATTCTGAGGACGCACCTTATTATCATGAACATCAATTTGCTAATAAGATAGAAAAAATGCTCTCAGATGAACTTCAGGTGGATTGGGATGATTATTGCAGAGTAGTTGATACCCTTATGGAAGCTTAAAAATCTTTAAAACTCTCTGGATTTTATCCTTTAAAAAATGCTATTATTAAAGTAGAAAATATAATAATGTTTTGTACTGATCTTGAGCCTCCAATTTATCTTATAATTTCTTCGGCTATTCCATCGCCACTGCTTTATTATTCTCATATTCCGACAGCTTTGATAGCACTAATCATGGGCTTGTATATTTTCTGGAAGAGCGGGAAAACTTTATCAGCCAAAATACTTTTCTGTCTAACTTTAGTATTTTCTCTTTGGTCTCTATTTAATCTTATTGCCTGGACTAACGTTGATAGTCGAATTATTCTTTTTGTTTGGTCATTTTTTCCTTTACTGTATATTTCCATTTATCTTTTAAGTCTTTATTTTGTATATGTATTTATTGACGAGAAAGATATTTCTAATAAGCTTAAATTTTTTCTGTCTTTTGTTCTCATTTTTTTCACTATTCTTTCTCCTACGAAGTATCATCTCGATGGTTTTGATTTAATAAATTGCGAAGGGCATGAAGTAACACTTTTTACAAGTATTTATTACCTGTCTAGTGTTGCAGTATTTCTTTGGATTTTTGTTTTCGGAGTGAGGAGGTATTTTCAAATTAAAGATACTTCACAAAGAGGTTCTATTCTTGGGCTCATAGTTGGTATAGAGTTGTTTCTTATATCATTTTTCGTAAGCAGCTCAGTAGCTACGTATTTTGATAACTTTGAACTTGAGCAGTATGGACTGTTTGGGATGGTAGTTTTTCTCGGATTTCTTGGATATCTGATAGTTCGTTTCAAGGCTTTTGATATTAAAATGATCGGAGCACAAGCGCTCGTTTTTAGCCTCGCCATTCTCTCTGGTTCACAGTTTTTTTACGGTAAAATTCGAACAGATTTTATTCTTGATGGCACTACTTTTGCGTTCGTTGTATTGGCTGGTTATTTCCTCATTCGTTCGGTCAAAAAAGAGGTGGAGCGTAAAGAAGAGCTTGAGAGACTGACACAGAGTCTAGCAGTAGCTAATGATCGTCTTGAGGAGCTTGATAAGCAAAAGTCAGAGTTTGTCTCCATTGCTTCTCATCAATTGCGTACGCCATTGACAGCTATCAGGGGGTATATCTCACTCGCTTTGGAAGGCTCATATGGCAATATCAAGGGAACAGAGATGGAGGACTTGATGAATAAGATGTACACAATTGACTTGCGTCTCTCACAGTTGGTGGAAGATCTTTTGAATGTCTCTAAGATTGAAATGGGCAAGGTCCAATACAATTGGGAAAATATCGCTATCGAATCTGTCATAAGAGAGCTTTATGACATGTTTACCGTACTGGCACAGAAAAAGGGATTGACTCTTGAACTCAAGTCACCCAAAGAAGCTCTACCAATGATGCGTATTGATGTCAATAAGATTAAAGAGCTTATCTCCAACCTTATCGATAATGCTATCAAATACACAGAGAAGGGTGGCGTAACTATCTATATTGAAAAAGTTGATGAGATGGTTAGGATCACTATCCAAGATACAGGTATCGGTATTTCTAAGGAAAATGCTGAGAAGCTTTTTGGTAAGTTCATCCGTACCGAACAAACCAAGAAGATGGATAGTGGCGGAAGTGGTCTCGGACTTTTCGTTGGGAAAACGTTCGTAGAAGGTCATGGTGGAAGAGTGTATGCTGAGTCAGATGGTGAAGGTAAGGGCTCTCGCTTCATCGTAGAGCTTCCGTTGGTCAATCCGAATGCTAATTAGGGAGAAATATGAGCAAGAAGGAGGTCATACTTGGAATAGTTTGGATAGGAGCCGTGCTCTTATCTGTGGTAATGTGCTACAAAGTGTATGTCATGGATAAAAACTACGAAGTAGTCACGCTGACAAGTTGTGATCCTGCTTTGGAGGTGTGTTATGCGCTTGAGTGTGACCAGAACACCGATACTTACAATGAAGATATCTGCCAAACCATCAGTGATGGGGAAGTAAAACATTTTTCTTTTATCAAGAAAAAGATGAACCACATCACTGCTTGTGATAGTCGTGAAGGGGAGTGTCCAGGTCTCAAGTGTGAGAAAGGAGAAGAAGGATGCCAGTTGCTGGTATGTAATGACGAGAATCTTCGAGAATATGGAGATAAGAGTATGCGCTGTACTGAAAGAGTAGTACTCCCAGAGCCACCGAAGATTCCAGAGAGTGGCAAGCCACAGGAACTAGCACCACCCGAGGAAACCACGCTTCCCGTAGAGAGTGCGCTGCCGGTAGATAATCTACCAACTGACAGGCAAACTATCCAACCAGCTCCACCAGTAGAGTCACCCATTCCGTCTACTCCTACAGAGAATCCAGTACCAAGTGATCAGCCTTCAGTAGATCAGACTGAACCATCTCATAATCTTCCTATCTAATCTATGCTTAATCCTTTAGCCTGTTCATGGGAAAACGCGAGCTTTCTCACTATCTCCTCTAATATCTCTGAGAAGGTCGTGTACTACGCTCATTATGGACCGTTACTACTCATTCTTGCGATGGTAGTTTTTATATGGTTTTTCAATAGGAAAGAATTTCTCAGTCGAGCTTTTCTTTTTATCCTAGCTTCAATGGTGCTGTGGATCATCAATGATATCTACCAATGGTTTGCGGTTGATGGGGGATGGATTATGTTCGCGTGGGCGACACAGGTATTTTTCGAGATGTCTATTTATCTCTCTATACTGTATTTCGTTTACCTTTTTATTCAAGACAAAGCACCGGCTTTTTGGATGAAATTAGTGGGAATGCTACTGTATATTCTTGTAGCTGTTTTGTTGCCAACCCAGTATACCCTCAACTTCTTTGATCTTCGTGACTGTGGACGTGAGGTTATCGAGGGGCCAGTTATTTTGTATGTTTATATCCCATACCTTGTCATCACAGGTCTTGTGCTTCTGATAACTCTTCATGGTCTTTGGAAGCAAAACGAAAGAAAGCGAGAAATTGCTGCAGTTGGATTGGGGTCAGTCGTGTTTCTTGGGGTGTTTATTTCTGGTAGCGTTATTGGTTCAATCACTTCTAATTGGCTTCTGAGTCAAATGGGACTTTTTCTCATGCCGGTCTTCACCAGCTTCCTGGTCTATTTCGTGACTCGGTTCAATGATTTTCGTGCCCGAGTAGTCTCCGTTCAGTTTATCGTGGCCTCTGTGATTCTCTTCGTAGGAGCTCAGTTTTTCTTTGTCAAAGAACTTCTTGGCATTATCTTGATAATGAGTACCATTGTTCTCACGGTTATCTTCAGTGTAGTGATGAGCAAGGTGATGGAAACGGAGATGAAACGCAAAGATGATTTGCAAACACTTACTGATTCTCTCACAACCGCCAATAAGCAGTTAAAGGAGCTTGATAATGCCAAGACAGAGTTTCTCTCTATCGCTTCACATCAACTTCGTACGCCACTTACTGCTATCAAGGGCTACATCTCTCTCATTCTTGAAGGTTCCTATGGAGAAGTCAGTCCGACCGTGGAAGATGTCTTGAATAAGCTCTACCTCGTAAATAGTCGTATGGTCAATCTCGCAGAGGATCTCTTAAATGTCTCTCGTATTGATGCAGGAAGAGTACAGTACAACTATCACAAGGCGCACCTGGAGAAAGTACTCCAAGAAGCAACAGAAGTCTTCCGTCTTAATGCTCAGAACAAGGGTCTGACACTCAACCTAGAGCTCCCAGAAGCACCTTTGCCAGAAATGACTATTGATGCTCGTAAGATTCAGGAAGTATGTTCTAATCTTATCGACAACTCTATCAAATATACCCAAGAAGGAAGTGTCTCCGTGAAGCTGGTCGCTCTCCATGATCGAGCTATCATTAGCGTCAAAGATACGGGTATTGGTATTGCGCCAGAGAATAAGACGAAGCTTTTCAATAAGTTTGTTCGTAGTAAAGAGACGAATATTCTCGACGTTTCTGGTACCGGCTTGGGTCTGTATGTAGGTAAAAACTTCGTTGAGGCTCATGGGGGAACTATTCGCGCTGAGTCTGAGGGCAAAGGCAAGGGCTCTGAATTCATCATTGAGCTCCCTTACATCAATCCAAAGCTCAATGAAACAGCTCCAAACTGGATGATTAACTCATAGATATCTTGACAGTAACTTATATTTATTGTTATATTTTCATGTCAGACTCGTCTGATACATTTTTAGTATCTTAAAAAATTATCTGCCTTCCGAAAGGAGGAAGCCATGGTTACCTTGTATGAAATTGATTTCTTCCGTAGGGCAGGCTATCTGAAATATGATGCCGTCTTTTCAGAAGAGGAGATTCTCCTTTTACGGAGAGCTGTATCAGAGCATTGTGAGCAAGCTATAGAGCCTTGTTTGAAAGATGATTTAGGTCGAGTCTATCGTCTGAATCAGGTTTTTGATAGAGGGCAAGTATTTCGTGATGCGTTTATTAAACCTAAAATTCTGGATATTCTCGAGTCGCTTATTGGGCCAAATATTGAGTTCGTGAAGAATAGACATAATCACGCCACGCTCAATACTATTCGCGATACCAAGTTTCGTCTGCACAGAGATGTGCTTCAGTGGAGTCGAGGAATCGTAAGTATCATCATATATCTTGATGACGCTAGTGTTGATTCAGGTGCAACTTATATCATCCCGACATCACAGTATCTCCCTTATGTAGGAACTCCTAATAATGGGGGAACCTGGATGGATGAGCATCATGTTTTCTCATCGCTACTGAATCAAGCCGTCCAGGTAGAGGTAAGTAGAGGAGGGATTCTGATTTTTGATAGCCTCGCCTTTCATAGTGTAGGAAGAAATAAGGGTGTCGATACCAGGATGAGCATCGCTGGCGGGTACACAAGCACAGATGAACTTGTTCCCTTGGAGGACAATACTCTGCGAGAAATCGTGAGAGGCGAGCGCCTCTACAGAGGTTCTATTAATCTGGAGGATTAAGATGGCTAAATTAGAAAATCTATCCCTCCTCGTGCTTGCTGGTGGCAGTGCTGAAAGAATGGGAAGAATTTGTTCTTCTGTTCCAAAGCCAATGCTTAGCTTCATGAGGAAACCATTCCTGCAGTGGTTGGTGGAGTGGTATCTCAAAAAAGGAATTGGGAGAGTAATAATCTCTGTCAGTGATCAGAATGCGAATTATTTTCAATCCTTCTTCGAGACGCCGTATTGGTATGATCGAGGAGTTCGTATTCTGGTTGAGAGTGGTCGGCTTGGTACAGGAGGAGCAGTCGCAAATTTTGTCCATTCCGATGTCGAATCAAATGACGATATTTTGCTTTGTAACGGAGATACAATTCTAGATTACGATCCCTGCCAGGCATACGACTTTTTCTTTCAAGAAAGGCAATCGCCGCTCGCGTTGCTCACCATGGATGAAAAAGCCCCCAATAAAGGAGCTGTAAAAGTTTCTGGGGGAAATATCAAGCGTTTTCAGGAAGATGGCAGTGATCGTTACGCTTGCTTGCAAGACCAAGAAAATTATTTAGCAAGTAGTGTCGGTCATTACTTCTTTTCAAGAAGCAATATCAGCCATCTTTTGGTTCCAGGGAGAAAATCTTTGGAACAGGAAACCATCCCTACCCTGGTTGATGTTGTCCGATTTCGAGCCAAGCTCGCAGAGGAGAACTTCTTCTATGATTATGGGACGGTAGATCGGTATAAGTGGCTTAAAAAGAACGAAAAAATCGTCCAGGCCATTTATGGATAAACCTTGCCCTTTGGGGTTAATTATTGCCCCTTTCGAAAGAAAGGGGTATATTTTTTATATGGATCAATCTTGGAAAGAAGTAAAAAAAGAAGAGGCATTTAGAAAGTACAGCCGAGTGATTAATCGGATAGATTTTGAGATGCCCAATGGGGAAGTTAAAGATTTTTATATAAAACAAGAGGGTCCGGCGGTGGCAGTACTTGCTTTGGATGAAGAAAAAAATGTGATTCTTGCTAAACAATTTCGTCCGGGACCACAAAAAGTTTTCTATGAACTTCCGGGAGGATATTTAGATGCGAATGAAAAGCCTGAATTTTCAGCTGCAAGAGAGCTAAAAGAAGAAACTGGCTATGAGGGGAATATCCAATTTGTAGGTACCTGTTCTGATGATGCCTATTCGACAATGCTTCGCTATTGTTTTGTGGCCACCAACTGTAAAAAAGTTGCAGATCAAAACCTGGATGAAGGAGAGTATGTAGAAATAGAAACTAAAACGCTAGAAGAGTTTCGAGAGTTACTTCGTAGTGGTGAGATGACAGATGTAGAAGTGGGATATCTTGGATTAGACTTTCTACAGCTACTTTAAGCTCGCTCCGAACTGGATGATCGGTTCTTACTCTTTCTCACCCGTATACTTTCCATACTTCTGGCTTGTAAAAACCCTTAAAATAAGGTATATTTAGGTCACTAACGAAAACACATATGGCACGCGTACTCCTCGTCGAAGATGATCCGTTTATTGGTGAAATATATATTAAGAAGTTTGAGGCTTCTGGTTTTGAGGTCTTGAATGTTGTGACTGGTAAGGCGGTCCTCAAGGCTGTAGCTGAGAATGGCCCTTTCGATATCGTGTTGCTCGATCTCGTCATTCCTGAAATGAGTGGTATGGAGGTGCTCCAGGAGCTTCGCACCAAGCCAGAGTATCCAAAGGATTTGAAAGTCGTCGTCTTCAGTAACCTGTCTAGTCAAGAAGACCGTGATCAATGTGTCGCATTGGGAGCGAATGGTTTTATCTCTAAGACAGAGTTTTCTCCATCAGAGGTGATCGAAGAGGTCAATCGTTTTTTGCGTCAGTGGAGTGAACAAGCCAAGAATGGTGAGCGTATGAATGCTAGTAGTGAAAGTGTAGCAGAATCACAAGCACCTGCTTCCACGGGCAATTCTATGAAGAAGATTCTTCTTATAGAAGACCAGGAAGACTTTGTCGAGATGTTTGGTAAACGTCTCCAAGATGAGGGATATGGTGTAGTGATTGCTCGTGATGGTCTGCAGGGTCTTGAGCAGGCACTCAATAACCATTTTGACTTGATAATCTCTGATATTCTGATGCCTGGAATGAATGGTCATGAGATGGTCTTGAAGCTTCGTGAGACAGAAGCTGGTAAAAATGTTCCAATTTTTCTTTTCTCTGCTTCTGTGGAAGTGGAGAATCTTCAGAGTCTGATCGAAACAGGTGTCATCAGTAAAGTTTTTGAGAAGACTCGTCTAACACCGAGTGATCTCGTGTATGCAGTCAATGATTTTTTGGGCAGTAAGCAATAGTAAAGCAGATAGTATTTTATGGAAAGAGTGTTGATACAAGATACACCGAAACATGTTGGTGAAGTGGTGAAAATAAGTGGATGGGTAGAGGTTCGCCGAGATCATGGCAAGCTAATTTTTTTCGTGTTACGTGACCGTACTGGCGTAGCTCAAGCGATTATTTTACCAGATGCGACTGAGGCGCTTGAGGCAGCTAAAGAAGTTCGACAACAATTCGCTGTTTCTATAGAAGGCCTTGTCAAAGAACGTCCTGGGAAGGCAAAAGAGAGTGCTGGCCCTACCGATATGCTTGAAATTGAAATCAAGCAACTGACGGTACTTTCTCAGCCAACAATAGATCTTACTATTGATGTTTCTGAAAAAGAAATGGGATTGCAGCTGGACACTCTTCTTAATAATCGTACCCTCTCTCTACGTAATGAAAAGGTGAGGTCTATTTTCGAGGTTTATTCCACATTGATCGCTTCTTATTCTGAATACTTGAGAACACAGGGGTTCTTAGAAATCAAAACGCCGAAGATTTTGGAGTCAGCTACTGAAGGTGGAGCTAACTTTTTCAAGATTAAATATTTCGATAAAGAAGCTTATCTTGCTCAAAGCCCACAGTTTTATAAGCAGGCAGGCATGAGTGCTTTTGAGAGAGTTTTCGAAGTAGGGACAGTGTTTCGGGCAGAACCTCACTATACGACACGTCACGTCAATGAATATACCGGTTTCGATGCAGAAATGGGATTTATTGAATCTGTTGATGATGTGATGGATATGCTTGAGGAGACTATGCATAGTATGTTTGATGCTATAAGAGTAAAGCATCAGAAGCAGCTAGAATTGTACGAAACAACTGTTCCCGAAAGAGTAGCTATCCCGCGTATTCGATTAGATGACGCTCTAGCTATTTTGGAAAAAGAGTACGGTAAGGTAGTAGAAGATAAGGATATTGATAGCGAAGGAGAGCGTCTGATCTGTCAGTATGTGAAAGAAAAATACAACTCTGATATGGTCTTCCTTACGCATTATCCGACTCACCTCAGGCCATTTTATAGTATGCCAAGCGCTGACCCGCTTTACACAGAAACATTTGACTTATTATTGCGGGGTGTAGAGATCGCTTCTGGAGGACAGCGTATTCATGATCCGATTCTTCTTGAAACGCAGATCAAGAAAAAAGGTCTTAATCCAGAAGACTTCAAGGACTATGTAGATATTTTTCGTCTTGGGGCGCCAGCTCACGGTGGTTGGGGACTTGGCTCAGAGCGTATCGTACAAAAGATATTTGACCTGGGCAGTATCAAAGAGGCGGTACTTTATCCGCGTGATGTAAAGAGATTAGCACCCTAACCCAATCTCATTTGATAAGCCCTCATCTCTGAGGGTTTTGTCATTTTTGTGATGAATATGGAAAAAGTGAAAAAGGAAGAAAGAATTTCTTGGGAGGATGCTAAACGTATAATCTTTTGGTATTGGCGATTAACTAAAAAATATTCGTTCTGGCTTTTTGTCACTATTATTGCTTATGGTATTGCAGCAGTTTCTTCTCAAGTGTTCTCCGCGCTTATTTTAAAGCGCATTGTAGATATTATCTCAACTGGTCCTATTGCATGGAGTAATGCTTTACAAGACCAGATCATTATTCTTGCAGGGTTAGTTGTTGTCCAAAACATTCTCTTTCGATTAGGTGACTTGGGAATACGTAAGTATCAGGTTTCTGGGAAAGCTACAATTGCTAAATATATTTTTTCTACTATCCATAAACAGTCACATTCCTTTTTTACAGATACTTTTGTAGGAAGTATTGTTTCTCAGGCAAAACGTTTTGAAGATGGGTTTGGTACTGTTTCAGATGTTTTTATATTTACCCTCTGGTGGGAATCGGTAGTCTTAACTAGTATGTTAATTACGCTATCGATAATCTCTTGGCCACTAACTATTATCTTTCTTCTCTGTATTATCCTACTCTTTGTTGTTACTATCCCTGCCTTTAAACAAAGAATGCAGTATGATGCTAAGGAGGGAGAAGTAAGCTCTAAGCTCACAGGATATTTTTCAGATGTTGTCTCAAACATATTGAATACCAAAATATTTGCAGCCTCTCTATTTGAGAAAAAGAGGTTTCGTGCCATCGTGAAAGAAAGGCAGAAAGTAGAGAATATTTCTTTTCAAATTGCCAATAAATTGATTGCTATTCAAGCTGGTCTTGGTGAAATGTTGGGAATGATAATGATTGTGAGTGCTATATGGCTGTGGAGCAAAGGTGAAGTAACAGCAGGAACCATTCTACTTGTAATCAGTTTCTCTCAAGGACTTTTTCATGTTATTTTTCAGTTTACTCGTAGTATTACTCGCATGTTGCAATCTTTGGCAAGCGCTAAAGAGATGGTTGATATTTTTGAGCTCTCTCCAGGTATTGTGGATCATGAGAATGCTCGGCATCTGAGTGTTGTTTCGGGTAAAATTGATTTCATCAATATTGGTTTTGCTTATCATAAGGAAGAAGATGTTTTTCATTCTCTAAATTTTTCTATTGCCCCAGGAGAGCGTGTAGGACTGGTAGGTCCAAGTGGTGGTGGAAAATCAACTATTACTAAACTTCTCCTTCGTTTTGTAGAGCCAACAGAAGGTATTATTACAATTGATGATCAGGATATTGTAATGGTAAAGCAGGATGATTTAAGAAACGCTATTTCATATGTTCCTCAAGATCCGTCACTCTTTCATCGCACTCTTCGTGACAATATTTCCTACGGTAGGCTCGATGCGACTGATGAAGAGATTGTCATGGCTGCCAAGAAAGCTCACGCACATGAGTTTATTGAAAAGCTGGAACAGGGTTATGACACGATGGTTGGTGAGAGAGGAGTGAAGCTTTCTGGAGGTCAGCGTCAGCGTATCGCTATTGCGAGAGCTATCCTAAAGAATGCGCCCATTCTTGTCTTAGACGAAGCCACAAGTGCGCTTGATACCATAAGCGAGCTTGCTATTCGTGAGGCAGTCGATGAGCTTATCAAAGACAAGACAGCTATCATCATTGCTCATCGTCTCAGTACGGTAGAAAAGATGGATAGAATCATTGTCCTAGGTAAGAATGGTCAGATTATCGAGGAGGGGAAGCATCGGGACTTGGTAGCTTCAGGAGGGCTTTATAGCGAGCTTTGGTCTCATCAGACAGGTGGTTTTTTGCCTGAAGATGAAGATAAAGAGCTGGAAAGTGAAGAAAATCAGGCAGGCTAGATAAAAACTGCAAAATACGCTACAATGGGGTATCTTATACGGGTACCCCATATTTATTATGTCATCTCTTGAACGAGTCATTCATACTATCCAAAAAAGCCTCATAGAGCGATTTTTTTCTAATTTGTCTCAGGATATCGGTATTGACCTCGGGACAGCTAACACGCTGGTCTATGTCAAAGGTAAGGGTATTGTCATCAAT
>JAYRRF010000025.1:0-4293 GCA_041910335.1 Candidatus Moraniibacteriota bacterium | reverse complement strand
TCCTTTCCCCCAGACAAATTGTTTCGCCCTGCCGAGTCCGCTTTAATCGTTTGGATTTTGCTCGAAATAGTTTCGAACTTTGTCCAACAAACACCTCTAGTAAATAAAAATGCCCTCTCGGAAAGGAGGGCATTTTTATTTACTAGAGGAGAGAGAGGGATTCGAACCCTCGAGGGTTTTAACGCCCTGCCACGTTAGCAGTGTGGTGCCTTCAGCCAGCTCGGCCACCTCTCCTGATTTCAATTACACCCCATTCTAGCAGTCCCTCAAGAGAAAATCAAGTAAACCTCGACATAAAACCCCCGCCGAAGCAGGGGGTTTTTACTACTGGATAAATTTACATTTCTCCCTCATTATGACCAAAGCCAAGATAGAGGAATATGACGGCGAGGATAAGATGGAGCACGTTGTCTGCTGTATTGACCATGATAAGTCCCAGGACATTGTCTCCAGAAACAAAACCAAGGACAGCTACCAAGCCGTAGACGATACCAAAGACACGTGAGAAGGTCTTCATTGCTCCAGCTCCCATACCAACCGCCAAAAGTGCCAAAGCACCTGAAAGAATATGGATGATGTTATGAAGTGCATCTACCTCAAACACTCCCAAGAGTGGATTGTTGACGAAGCCCACTACTCCGATTGCTAGAAAAACGACACCGAGAATAGTCAAAATTGTTTTTTGCATAAGATTATTGTTACTTATAACGAATAAAATCTTCGACGTGTATCGACCCAAAAAACACGACTCACCCAAGTTTGAAAGAATAGAAATACCCTTGTATTTCGCTACTACTATTATACTCCAAAAAATACCCCTTTCTCTCCACTTGTCAAACCAAACAAACAAAAACCCGCTTATTGCTAAGCGGGTTTATGCTTGGGGAGAACTGCTTACCAGCGGTTCTGACCACCACGATCTTCGCGAGGACGCTCTTCCATAGGACGAGCTTCGTTCACGATGAGCTCACGCCCATCGAGTTCCTTGCCATGCCACATCTCAATAGCCTTCTGTGCTTCTTCGTCAGTTGCCATTTCTACAAAACCAAAACCACGTGAGCGGTTGGTCATGCGATCCATGATAATACGAGCAGAAACAACGTTTCCAGCTTGAGCAAAAGCATCTTGCAAGCCCTGGTCGGTTGTGCGGTAAGCCACACCACCTACATAGAGTTTAGTTGCCATATCTTGTCTCACTACTAATTATCTGTAAGGTGACCTTCTGCGTATCCCTGGTCCCTTCTTACACGAGAGACTGAGTGGTAACTCAAGACTCTAGCTAGCAAGCGTTTTTCCAGCGCGAAAACTTACATCTCTTAAAGTATAGCATATCTAAAGGAAAAAAGCAAGGCCTTGTCATCCTAGCCCTATCTCTAGATATGACAGTTCGGCGCTATCCCCTTTTTCTCAAAATAGCGCTGGTGATATTCTTCAGCTTGATAGAACACGTTCGCGGGCGTAATCTCGGTCACAATAGGTTGTCGCCAGTCACTCTGTGCTTCACGGAGAGACTCTTCCGCGAGTTTTTTTTGCTCCTCATTATGATAGAAAATGGCTGAGCGATACTGGCTCCCTCTGTCTGGCCCCTGCTGCTTGAGAGTGGTCGGATTATGGTTGGCCCAGAATACTTTAAGAAGCTCTTGATAGCTCACCCGACTCTCGTCAAATGTTACCTCTACAGCCTCAGCATGACCAGTGACACCAGTGCATACCTGTTCATAAGTGGGATTTTCTCTTTTGCCTCCAGTATACCCCACCACTACATCAGTCACTCCAGGTAAAGCTCGGAACAAACTCTCCACTCCCCAGAAACACCCTGCTCCAAATGTTGCTTTTTGCATAACTAATTTTCATCGGGAATAAAAATTAATGCTGCTCCATTGATACAGTAGCGAAGTCCGGTTGGCTCTGGTCCATCGGTGAATACGTGTCCGAGATGTCCACCAGCCCTGGTAAGAACTTCCGTTCGGATCATCCCATGACTTTCATCCGTCTCAGTCTTGATGGCATCCGGTGTGGCTGGCGCCCAAAAACTCGGCCAACCGGTACCAGACTCATACTTCTGTTCACTCCGAAAAACAGGTTCCATCGTATCAGCGGCATAGTAGGTGCCTGGACGCCTTTCTGTGTAGAGTGGGTGAGAGAACGGCAGCTCTGTCCCCTTTTCGAGGAGGATGCGTTGCTGCTCAGGGGTCATCGGTCGACAACCGACACCGATTTCACAACTCTGTCCCTCCTCATGTCCCTCTTGGGACACTCCGCCTTGTTCTTCTTGCATAGGTATGAAGTTAATAATTTGTTTGTACTGATTCCTGCTCAACCAAACGCCAGCTCCAATGCCGATGAGTATAAGAATTGAGATAGGGATGAGTTTCATGTCTGATTAGTGACGTAGGCCTCTTCCAGTCTGAAACAAACGAAGAACATAGTAAACGAGTCCCAAATTCATCGCTACCAACATAGTGAAGCTCCACCACACATTCACATCACTGATTCCCAAGAATCCATAGCGGAAACCATTGACCATATAGAGAATCGGGTTGAACTTTGAGATTATTTGCCAAAAAGATGGGAGCATATGAACTGAATAGAAGACTCCTCCCAAGTACGTCAAAGGTGTCAGAACGAAGTTGGGAATAATAGACATGCCATCAAACCCTTTAGCATAAATGCCGGTCACCAATCCAAGAAGAGAGAAGAAGATGCTGGTGAGTAGAATGAAAACAATAAGTGCGACCAGGCTCGCTACAGTTAGTTTAGTGAAAAAGAGAGCAATAATAAGAACGAGGAGACCTGTAAGAAGTCCTCTTACTACACCTCCGGTCACATATCCCGCCAAAACAATAATCGGCGGCACCGGTGAAACCAATAGTTCTTCGAGCTGCCTCTGAAACTTTGCTCCGAAAAAAGAGCTAGCTGTATTGGTGAAAGAATTCGTGATAACCGCCATCATGACCAAACCTGGCACAATGAACTGCATATAGGTAAAGCCCTCAACTGCATCTATCTGACTTCCGATAAATGTTCCAAAAATAACGTAGTAGAGGGTCGTTGTGATAGCTGGTGGCAAGAACGTCTGTGACCAAATCCGAAAAATACGCACTGTCTCAGCCCGCACAATAGTCATATACGCTATCCATATTTTTTCTGCATTCATACTATTTTTCTTTGTGGGTCAGACGAACAAATAACTCCTCAAGTCGATTGGCTTTATTGCGCATACTCCGTGCCACGATATCTAGTCGAGCAAGGGCGATAATCACTTCTGTCAGAGTTTCTCCTTGTGTGGTATCTATCTCTATAGTAAGTGGGTCAATAATACGCACTTCAAATTTTTCTATTAGTTTACTGGTTTTTTCATCGAGAGGATTCTGCAGATCAAAGATGTAAGTCTCTACTGAAAGCTTGGCGAGAAGATCTTTGACCGTCCCCTCCTCTACAATATTCCCCTGATTGATGATGGCAATACGCTCGCAGAGAGCCTCCGCCTCTTCAAGATAATGCGTAGTTAAGATGATAGTCGTTCCACTTTGGTTGAGCTCACGCAGAAAATCATACATTCCTCGACGAAGCTCGATATCGACACCAGCTGTCGGTTCATCAAGAATAAGGAGCTTTGGTTCATGGATAAGAGCACGAGCAATCATGAGGCGACGCTTCATTCCCCCAGAAAGACTCATTGCCTTTTCATCTTTCTTCTCCCAGAGACCCAGTGCCTTGAGATACTTCTCGGCATTAGTAAGAGCTTGCTTTCTCGGGATACCGTAATAGCCAGCTTGTTTGACGACAATATCAATTACTTTCTCAAAGATATTGAAGTTGAACTCCTGAGGCACAAGACCAATAGCCGACTTGGCAGCAACAGCATCCGTGACGATACCGTGACCAAAGATAAGTGCCTCTCCACTTGTCTTATTGACCAAGCTCGTCAAAATACCAATCAAGGTACTCTTCCCTGCTCCGTTTGGTCCCAAGAGTCCGTAAAAAGCTCCTGCTTGGACGGTGAGGTCTACTCCGCGTAGAGCTTCTACCCCATTAGGATACGTCTTTGTGAGTTGTTTGATTTCCAGTGCGTACATAGTTCTTTATTTTTCTCAGTTATTCATTCTAGCAGCAATTAAAAGGTAAAACAAAAAAGCTTCCTGTGAGAAGCTCCTTGTTGTTTTTTGAGGTGTTTCTTGGACGAAGTTCGAACATTGTATGAGCAAAATCCGCAGGATTTTGACGACTGACGCACGCGCGGAGCGCGTGGTGGCTCTGAACCTCTCCGTACGCTCCGATTGCGTGGTGAAG